>PXDM01000445.1 GCA_003565055.1 Paracoccaceae bacterium | reverse complement strand
CTTCGCGCTTGGCGGCCATTCGCTCATGGCCGTCCGCCTCGCCGCCCGCCTCGAGGCCCGCCTCGGCATCCCCCTGCCCATCCGCACCCTCTTTGAGACCCCCGATATCGAAAGCCTCGCCTTCAGACTCGACACGATGCACGCGGATGGCACGTGCGGCGGAGATGACGATCAGAAGCTCATCGCGGAGGACATCGCGCTGGTGGCAGGTCTTGCCGCGCCTGTTCCGGGCGATGCACCACGGCTGACCGGGGCAAAGCAGGTTCTTGTGACAGGGGCGACGGGCTATCTTGGCGCTTATCTGCTCCGTGAGCTGCTAGGCACCAGCACTTGCGACATTGTCTGTCTGGCGCGCGCCGGATCCGATGCCGAGGCGCTGGAGCGTGTCCTTACCTCGTTGCGCGTGATCATGTCCGAGGATGAGGTCGCCCGACATGCCCCGCGTCTGCTCGGCCTTGCCGGAGACATCGCGCAGGACGGGCTTGGCCTGTCACCCGAGACCCGCTCCGGGCTGGCGGGGTCTGTGGATATCATCCTTCATAATGGTGCGCTTCCGAATATGATCGCGCCCTATTCGACTCTGCGCGCCGCGAATACGCGCAGCCTGATCCCCTTGCTGGAGCTGATGACGGAGGGGCGCGCGAAGAGCTTGCATTTCGTCTCGACGCTTGCCGTGACGGAGGAAGATCAGGCGGCGCTGAAGACACCGCGCCCGGCAACAGAGCTGGATGCGCCGGAAGAGGCTGGCTATGCGTTGTCGAAATGGGCGGCTGAGTGCTTGCTGGAGGCGGCGCGCGCCAAGGGCTTTGATATTCGCATCCTGCGTCCGGGCGCGGTGATGGGCGATAGTGAGAGCGGAGCCTATCGGAATGCCGATGCGACCAATGGCTTCCTGCGCCTTTGCCATGACGCGCAGGCGGTGCCTGCAATGCTGGAAATGCTTCCCTGGCCCATCACTTTTGTCGATCTTGCCGCGCGACAGATGGTGCAGACGCTTGATCGTGCGGGTGCGTCGGCAGACGGGCATATCTTCAGCATTTATGAGCATGATCAATTGGACAGCGGCACTGTCGCGCGGGCTTTTGTCGCGGCTGGATGCGACATGGAGGTGGTCCATCCGGCAGACTGGGTGACGCGCGTGCAGGACCTGCTGGAGCGGGTGCCCGAGCATCCGGTCGGGTGGCTGTTGCCCTCGTTCAGCGATCTGGGCAGCCTTGATGGGGTGGACCTGCCATTGCCTGCGCAAGAGACCTCTCCGGGGCAAGGCGAGGCCAAAGAGGACGCTTTTGCCGAGGCGCTGAACGCCTCTGTTATGTGGCTGGCGCAAACATGGGCCGCGCAAAGAGATGAAACACCTTGAGAGTGGAGTGACGAAGATGGACGGATTCGACGAATTTATGGTTCTGGTGAATGCAGAGGGGCAATATTCGCTTTGGCCCACGGAGATGGAAATCCCGAAAGGCTGGGAACAGGTCGGCCCAACAGGGACGCGTGACGCGTGCCTTGCCTATATCGAGGAGACCTGGACCGATATCACCCCGATCAGTGCGCGGCAGATTGCAGGCGCCAATGACTGAGGCGCATGCGATGGTTGTCGACCCTCCAGCCCCTCTGCCCGTGGTCGAGACACATTTCGGGCTGCGCGTCCTGCGCTGGAGGTCGGATCACACAGGACATCCGCCGCTGGTGCTGTTGCATGGCATGGGGGACGGGGCCGATCTGTGGCATGCGACCGTCGCGGAGCTGTTCCGCCATGATCCCGGCGAGATCATCGCCATCGGCTTGCCCGGCCATTGGGGGTCGGAATGGCAGGCTGACGGGCATTATACGCTGGAACAGAGCACGGCTCTGGTCGCCTCGGTGATCGCGGCGGTGACGCGCGGGCCGCTCGCTCTGGTGGGCCATTCACTGGGCGCGCGCATTGCGGCTGTGCTTGCCAGCCGACATGCACTCGCGCTGACGGCCCTTGTGCTGGTCGACATGTCGCCCGAATCCTCGGATGAGGGGCAGGACGCGGTCGGCGCGCATATCGACGCGCTCAACACCCCGCCATTTGAGGCGAAACGCCTGACAGAGATCGCGACAGCCCGCCTGCCATTCTGTGCGCCCGACGCGGTTGCCGCCTACCTGCAAGGCGCTGTCAAGGCTCTGCCCTGCGATGCAGAGCGCGCCGTGGATCCGTCAGTGCTGGAAATCGACATGCTCCTGGATGGTGCGCCCGCCGATTTCTGGCAGATCCTCGAGAGCATCCGCTGCCCGGTCGGGATTTTGCGGGGGGCCTATTCCAGCCTGCTGACGGCGCGCGTGGCCCATGGCGCGGCGCTGAGCCTCCGGCACTGTTGCGGCTATCACACCATTCCACGGGCCGGCCATGCGATCCCGCTTGAACAGCCTGTGCTTCTGGCCAGGAAGATTGTGCAATGCCTGCAGGAAGCCACATCACACAAACCGGGGTTTTCATGACCAAACTGGACAGCCAACCCGTGCGACACCCGTTGCGGTTGCGACGTGGGGATGATCTCTTCATCGGCATTCTCGCGGCCGATTTCTTCGGGGCCATCGCGGCGTCGCTTGTGTTCCTGAGCATGGTCTGGTGGGTGCTTGAACAAGGGAGCTCGGATCTGGTCTTCGGCCTGATGATGCTGAGCATCGTGGTGCCGATGAATATCGGGGTGATCCTCTCCGGACCGGGGGTCGCTCGGATCGGGGCGCGCAAATTGCTTCTGATCTCAAAACTCTGCGCCTTGGGCGGGGCGTCACTATGCCTGCTTTTCATTGCGACCGATGTGCTGACACTGCCGCTGCTCGCAGTTCTGGCCATCGTGACCTACGGCTCGCTTGGCCCCTCGGTGACCGCCGATCTGTCACGCGCGCCAGCCATCGCGCGTCTGGCCGGACGGCGACTGATCGATTTCAACGCCGCTGACGGGCTGGTCATGCTGGCGGGCAGCGTTCTGGGCTTTTGGCTCGCGGGCCGACTGAATGATCAGGGGATGGTCACCATCGCGCTTGGCATCGCGGTCATTGGCGTGGCGCTCAGTACATATTGCACCTGGCTGAGTTTTCCGCGTGATCGCAAGCAGAAAGCCTTTGATGGTTCGGCTGGGGCGCATCTCGCGGATCTGGTGCGCAAGGTGCTGGTGCGGATCCTGGCAAGCCCTGCGCTGCGAAACATGACGATTTGCGGCGCGCTGTTGCTCGCGGTCTCTGATGTCTACGAGGAGATTTTTGTCCCCCTCAGCCTGCGCGCGCAGGGCGCGGAATCGAGCATGCTCTCTTACGCGCTCATCGCATCCCTGCTCGCGAGTGCGGTTGTCAGCGTTCTTGCCCCTGCCCTGCATGAACGCATTTCTTCACGCCGGGTCTTTGCTGTCAGCGCTCTCGCAGGGGTCTTGGTCCTGGGTCTGCATCTGACGGATGGCGGCTTCTGGGTCATGATTGCGGTGATCGTCATCACTTCGCTCGGGGCCGGTGTGACCATGACGATTGGCTTTACGCATTTGCAGGAATCCATGCCACAATCCCTGCAGGCGCAGGCCATCGGCATCTGGCAGAGCTTTGTGATGACCGTCGGCTCGCTGGCGCTGCTCGCGGGCGGGCTTCTTGGCACGGGCGTGCTCTGGCTTCTGGTGGTGCTGGCCGCGATCTCGGCGCTGGCATCGCTGTCTATCCGGCGAAGCTGAACACGGCAACTGGCCAGATCAGCGGGCGGCCCCGACCGCGCCATGAGGCCCCTGCGGGAGTTTTCTACGGGCCAGCTCGTATCGGGTGGTCGTCACTCAGGCCGTTTTTCTTGACGGACGGCCAAGTGTCTCAATGCGGGTGGTCCCTGTAATGCCCGGAAAGGTGTGGAAAGAATGCAAGTCGGTCGAACTCATGCACCCTTTCTGGAGTTTTGTCAGGTCACGAGCATGTTGGACCATGATGCGGTCATGGTAACCGCAACATTCGATCAGGCACGGTATCATGGCGCATTGTTCGAACACTGGAAGCTTGGCAGGCCCCCGGGGATCGAACGAATGGTGCATCGCAGGCAAGCGCATTTTCTGGCCGGACGGATCGTCGCCGCGCGTGGATTGGCAGAGCTTGGCTTTGCCGAACGGGATTGCGGGCGCGGGCCGCTGGGCCAGCCGATATGGCCTGCAGGGACCACTGGCTCGATCAGTCATATCGACGGACGTTGCGCGGCGATAATCTGTCGCGATCCGGGGCGGCTCTGCGGCATAGATATGGAACATATCGCCGAGGGCGACGCGTTGCATGCGATCTTCAAACAATGCCTGTCATATTCCGAGGCCGCCTTGGTCCGGTCGCAGGGCGCGCACCCCGCGCCCGTTGCTGCAACGGCTTTGTTCTCCGCGAAAGAAACACTCTTCAAGGCGCTCTTCCCTCGGGTCCAGCGTTTCTTTGGCTTCGATGCGGCCGAGGCATTGGCCCCCCCCGCGCCGGACAAAATCGTTCTTCGCCTGACGCAAGACTTGGCGGTGGGCCTGCGACGCGGTCAAGACTTTGAAATAACGCTTTGCGTGCGGCCTGACCATGTCAGAACTGCTCTTGTCGCGCCTGCGAACCCACCAGAAAATCTGCCGGCAGCGCAAGGACAAGACTGATGCGTTGTGACCACGAAGCACGTTTTTTGGCAGCGCGATGTACGAAAAACATTGCCTCGCCACGCCGCGCGTATCAGGTTTGCCCGACGGAGCATAGCACGACGTCAGATCGAGCATGCTGAGGCAAGAAGCGAGCGCATGATGGTTTTACGCGATACTCAGGCGGGAGCTCTCCCGCGATGTGCTTCTATGGTGAAGCATATCGGCAACCCTATCAAGAGAGCGTCTGCCTTGCTCGTTCTGGCCTGCGCGGTTTTGGTTGGCTGCGCTCCGAGGATCGACACGACGCCGCCCAGTTTTCCGTTTGCAGCAGGGTGGCAGAATTCTTTTCCGAACCAGAAGCAGCCTATTGATGCGAAGCAATGGTGGACCGGGCTGAAAGACCCCGTCTTGACGGCGCTGGTCGAAAAGGCACTGGCCGAGAGCCCGGACCTGACTGCCGCACAGTTGCGCGCCAAAGCCGCCTGGGAGGAAACCGGCGCGATACAATCTCTGCAAACTGCTGAAGCCTCCGCGGCAGCACGCCGCAGCGGTGGAAAGCAGAGAAGCGAAGACCTCGCAATTTCGAGTGCAATCAACCTGCAAACTGTGCTTGACCTAGGTCGCGCGCGCGAAGCTCAGGCACTTGGGGCCATCGCGCGCGCCGGTATCGCAGCCGGTGAGGAATCCGCAGCACGTCTGCTGCTGATCGGCGAGGTCTCAAACTCTTATCTGGGGCTGAGGGCCGCCCAACAGCAACTGGAACTGTTGCGTCGCGCGCAGCAACGGCAACGCGCTATTCTTCGCATTGCACAGGATCTTCTGAACGAAGGCGAAGGCACCCGAATTGACACATTGCGCAGTCAGGCCCGGTTGAATGCGCTCGACACGCAGCGCAAGGATATCGAAGCGACGATCGAGCGCGAAGTGCTGCGCCTGACGCTTCTGACAGGGTCACAACCGGGCGCACTCCCTCCGGATCTGGAGCGCCGGTTGAGACAGCGTGAGCCGCAGCCGCGCCCAAGGCTTGCGCCCGATCCGGTTGTTCCAGCAGACCTGATCCGCAATCGACCCGACCTTCTGGTCGCCGAAGCGCGCTACAATGGGGCGCGTGCTGCGCTTGGCTCCGCCCGTGCCGAACTGTATCCGAGCTTGGTTATTTCGGGCCTCATCGACGCACGCCGGATCACAGCGCGCAACCCGCTGACAGACGCGACTGAAACCCGCCGAGGAAGCGTCGTCAGCCTCGGGCCGTCCCTCCGGCTCCCGGAATTGCCGACCCGAGCAACGCGGGCATCCATCAGTGCGGCGGCGATGCGTGTCGAAGCCGAGTATCAAGCCTGGCACGCGGAGGTTCTCAAGGCACTGTTTGAAGTCGAGAGCAGCCTTCTGGACTACCGCAAGGCGACCGAAGCCGAAGCCTTGAGCCAGCGAACAGTTACACTGCAAAGCGAAGCAGCCGACCTGCTGCTCGCAGCCCTGCGCGAAGGGGAGGCAACCTTTGGGGAGATGGCGGCGATCCAAAGCGATCTGATCGATTTGGAACTCACTGAAGTAGACAAACGCCTCGCGCGCGCGCGCGGGTTTGTCGATCTGCATTTGCGTCTGGGAATCGGTGCCAGCCGGTAGCGCCGCGATCCGGCGCCGGGCGAAGAAGATGGGCTTGCCGGTCTTTGAGCGCAGCTTGCGGACCTTCATCGTGACAGGACCGATGCCGGTCGACACCGCCCGTTCCGGGTGATGGACGTTGTGGATCACGCAAGTATGACGCTCACGGGTCTTTTGGTCCCGCTACTGTGCCATGAAGACTTCAGCTCAGCCTCGACCGACAGATTCATTCGTGGGCACCTCGAAAAATTGCCCTGACGTGGCCGGGACGGTATGAGGCTGTCAGAGTTCGGCTGCTGGAGCGTTACGATGGCGCAGATGGGTTTCTTTGATCTTTCAGACCG
>PXDM01000124.1 GCA_003565055.1 Paracoccaceae bacterium | reverse complement strand
CGTCATCGGCTTTGCGCTGCTCAACAAGAAAGCCGTCGAGGCGCGGGCCGACGACCCCAATGCGCCCAAATCCACGCTCGCCAAGGACGGCCCGCAAGGCGGCGTCGCGCTGTTGATGGGCCGCGATCATCCGCGCCATCGTCACCTACGTGACGACAAAAGCGCACGGGACTGAGCCGCGCCCACTGATCGCACGAGCAAAAGGGGGCAAGCGCCCCCTTTTTTCTCGGCCTGCGCGCGTGATTGAAGACAGCCGTCTTTTATTGTATGCTTTTGGCTTGTTTCTAAATTTTCAGAGTGTCGTCCGGTTCCCCCTTCTTCGGAGGCGACCATGCGCTTTGTCTCAAGTCTTTTACTCACCGCGCTCCTGCTCACTGCCTGTGCCGAGCGTGGCACAATCACGCTCACACCGACCCGGCTTGCGACCTACAGTTTTTCGGATAGCGGCTCGCAGGGGTGGTGTGCCGGGCAGCTTGACCGCACGCCTGCCCCGGTTCAGGTTCGCGAAAGCGAGCTTGGCCCGGCAGAGGTGGCGGCAGGGTTCGGCAACAGTTTCGGGGGCTCGGATATCTGCCAGCGGCGCGAAAGCATCGTGCAAGTGGCGTTGGTGGAGTTCGATCTGGCGCAGCTTCGCGCAGCACTCGGGCCTGCCACTTACGGCGCTGCGACGCTGAGCTATGTCTCGCGGCCCAAACCCATGCCAGAGCGTAGTTTTTCCGCAAGTGACGGATTGAACCTGAGCAATTGCGCGCGCGTCGTCGAATGGCGCGCGCCGTTCAATCGCGGCTGGCAACGCGCCGAGTCGCGCGACGCGCTCAGGCGTTACGTGGTCGACCGGCGGCTGCGCGGCGGGGTCAACCCGGCTGGTGCGCGTCATGCGGTCGATCTCACCGCCTATCTCGGGCGCAGGCCCGCGCGCGGAGACACGATCACACTTGCTTTTGTCCCGCTCACGGACCTGCTCTATGCGGATAACCAGCTTTTCTGCACGGCAATCCTTGGCGCGTTCAGTCTGAGCGTCGAGTATGAACGTCTGATTGCGGCCCCGCCCGAAGATCCGTGAGCAGGGCCGCGTTTGGCTTAGTTCCGCGACTTGTCGACCATTTTCCCGGCCGAGATCCACGGCATCATCTCGCGCAGCTTCGCGCCGACCTGTTCGATCTGATGCTCGTCATTGATGCGGCGCGTGGCCTTGAAGAAGGGCTGGCCGACCGCGTTTTCCTGCATGAAATCACGCACGAATTTGCCGGTCTGGATGTCGCTCAGCACCTCTTTCATGCGCGCCTTGGTCTCGGCATAGGGCAGAATCCGCGGACCCGAGACATATTCGCCATATTCGGCGGTGTTCGAGATCGAGTAATTCATGTTGGCGATACCGCCTTCATAGATCAGATCGACGATCAGCTTGACCTCGTGCAGACACTCGAAATAGGCCATTTCCGGCTCGTAGCCAGCTTCCACAAGGGTCTCGAACCCCATGCGGATCAGCTCCACCAGACCACCGCAGAGCACGGCCTGCTCGCCAAAGAGGTCTGTTTCGCATTCCTGACGGAAATTCGTCTCGATGATGCCCGAGCGCCCGCCGCCGATGGCCGAGCAATAGCTCAGCCCGATTTCCATGGCTTTCCCGGTTGCGTCCTGATGCACCGCGACCAGACAGGGCACGCCGCCGCCCTTGGTGTATTCGCTGCGCACGGTATGGCCGGGGCCTTTGGGGGCCATCATGATGACATCGACACCGGGCTTGGGCTCGATCAGACCGAAATGCACGTTCAGACCATGGGCGAAAGCAATGGCCGCGCCCTCGCGCAGATTGTCATGAACATATTTCTTGTAGGTCTCGGCCTGCAATTCATCGGGCATGGTGAACATGATCACGTCGCACCAGGCCGCCGCTTCCGCGATCCCCATGACCTGCAGCCCTTCGGCTTCGCATTTCTTGGCGCTGCTCGAACCCTCGCGGAGCGCGATGACGACGTTCTTCGCGCCCGAATCGCGCAGGTTGAGCGCATGGGCATGGCCTTGGCTGCCATAGCCCAGGATCGCCACTTTCTTGTCCTTGATCAGGTTCACATCGCAATCGCGATCATAATAGACGCGCATCTGCCGCCCTCCTTGCTGTGTTGCTTGCGCCGTGCAGTATAGGGAAAATGCGCGATTTAGGATTTCATTCGAGCGATGATTTTTCTATATCCTGCAAAAATCATGCGGCAATTCGAGAAAAGAGAGAAAACCTATTCGCATCGAGGACACGGATCGCAGGCTGCTGCGCCAGCTCATCGCCACGCCCGAGGCCAGCACGGCAGAGCTCGCCGCGCGCGCCCATGTGACCGAAGCCACCTGCTGGCGCAGGCTGGAACGGATGCGCAGCGCGGGCATTTTGCGCGGCCAGCGCGCCGTGATCAACTGGCGCGCGCTCGGCTATGAGGTCGAGGTCAGCCTGCGCGTCACGCTGGACAAGACCAACCCGCGCGCCTTTGACGAATTCACCGCCGCCGCCCGGCTGGTGCCCGAAGTGCTGGAAATCCAGAGCTTTCTGGGCCGCGTCGACATGCGCCTCAATGTCATCGCCCGCGATATGGCGCATTACCGCGATCTCTACCGCGACCGGATCCTTGCTTTGCCCCATATCGCCGATCTCGAAGCGCTGATGCATCTCTCCGAGATCAAATCCGAAGAAAGCCTGCCCTTGTGATCATTTTCTTGCTCCAAATACTCAAAAAGACGCAGCGGACATGATCGCGCTTGATGATCTGGACCGCGCGCTCCTGCGCGCGCTGACCGAAGACGCTGCCCAAAGCGCCGGCGCGCTTGGGCGCAAACTCGGCCTCAGCCAGCCTGCGACCTGGCGCCGCTTGAAACGCCTGCGCGCGGCGGGAGTGATCGCCCGCCACCGTGTCGATCTCGACCTTGAGGCGCTGGGCTTCGGCGTCACGATCTTCCTTGGCATCAGCCTTGCGGCCAAGGGCCGCGTGGCGCTGGCCGATTTCGAACGCGCGGTTGCGGCCATCCCCGAGGTGCAGAGCGTGCAGCATGTGCTGGGTCTCTATGACTACCGCCTGCGGGTCGTCGCGCGCGATCTGGCGGATTTCGAGCGCGTCCTGCGCCGCCGCATCATGACCTTGCCGGGCGTTGGTGCGGTCGATGCCAATGTGCTGCTGAGCGAGGAACGCCGCCCCGGCCCACTATGAGCCGTTGACCTCGGCGCGCGCATTGGGCAATAGGCGGGCCATGCTGATCTACAAGATATTCCGCCGTGCTGAATGGGATGATCTGGTCGCGAGGGGCGAGAGCCTCGGCGCGCCTGTGGATCTCGCGGATGGCTATATCCATTTTTCGACCGCGCAGCAGGTCATGGAAACAGCCGCGAAGCATTTTGCGCAGGAAAGCAATCTGGTGCTGGTGGCCGTTGACGCAGATGTCCTGGGCGTGGATCTGAAATGGGAGCCCTCGCGCGGTGGCGCGCTCTTTCCCCATCTCTACCGCCCCTTGCGGATGTCAGATGTGACCTGGGACAAGGCGCTGCCGCTCGGTGCAAGCGGCCATATCTTCCCCGAGGGGCTGATATGAGCCTGTTGGAGCGCGCCGGGATCTCTCTGCTGCACCGCCTGGACCCCGAACGCGCGCATGGGCTTGCGCTCGCGGCCCTGCGGAGCGGTGTCCTGCCGATGCCCGCGCCCGTCATCTCGAAGCGCTTGCAGGTTCAGCTGGCCGGGCTCGATTGCCCCAATCCCGTGGGGCTGGCCGCCGGGTTTGACAAGAACGCCACAGCACTGTCCGGGCTCGCGCGCGCGGGGTTCGGCTTCGTCGAAGTCGGGGCCGCAACGCCGCGCCCGCAGCCGGGCAATCCGCGCCCGCGCCTGTTCCGGTTGCCGCAGGACCTGGCCGTGATCAATCGCTTCGGGTTCAACAATGACGGTGCGGATGCGATCGCCGCGCGGCTCGCCAAGCGGCCCCGAGGGATGGTGCTCGGGCTCAATCTCGGCGCGAACAAGGACAGCGCGGACCGGGCGCAGGATTTCGCCTCGGTGCTCGCCACCTGCGGCGCGCATCTCGATTTCGCGACGGTCAATGTCTCTTCGCCCAACACTGAAGCTCTGCGTGATCTGCAAGGGGCGGCCGCGCTTGCGGCGCTGCTGGACGGCGTCATGCAAGCCCGCGCGCGCCTCGCGCGCCCGATCCCGATCTTTCTGAAGATCGCCCCGGATCTCGACCCGCGCGAACTTGCGGACCTGGCCGAAGTTGCTTGCGCAGGCGGTGTTGATGCGATCATCGCGACGAATACCACGCTCGCGCGCGATGGGCTGAAAAGCGCGCATGCAAAGGAAAAGGGCGGTCTGTCGGGCGCCCCTCTGTTCGACCGCGCGACGCGCGTGCTCGCGCAGCTATCCAAACTGACCGACGGCAATATGCCGCTGATTGGCGTCGGAGGCATCGCCTCGGCGGAAGATGCCTATGCGAAAATCCGCGCGGGGGCCTCGCTTGTCCAGCTTTACACGGCGCTCAGCTACAAGGGCCTGTCGCTGATCGCAGAGATCAATCGCGGCCTGCTTTCCTGTCTCGACCGCGACGGGTTTGCGACGATTTCGGATGCGGTCGGCACGGGTCGCGACGACTGGCTCTGATCTTTCATCTTTGTCCAAATATCCCGGGGTGAATGCGGCCACAGGCCGCAGAGGGGCAGCGCCCCTAAACCCCGACCGCCACACGTGCTTCCAGTCGCGGATAGAGCAGCGCCAGAAACACGCCGCGCAAGAGATTGAGCACGATCAGCGCGACCCAAAGCGCGGGGTTGCCCCAGATCGGGACGGCAAGCCACAGGATCAGCGCGTAGATCGCGACGGCCAAAGCGACCGTGTTGCGCATCTCGCGCGTGCCGGTCGCGCCGATGAAGATCCCGTCGAGCATATAGGCCCCGACCCCGAGCACTGAGAGCACCACAACGAAGGGCAGGAAGTCGCGCGCGGCGGCGCGCACCTCCGCCGATGTGGTCATCAGATCAATCGCCCATGGCCCAAGCCCCCAGAAGCCCAGCGCCATCACCGCGGAGGCGATCAGCGCCATGCGGCTCGCGCGCAGGCTCGCGCGGCGCATCATGGCCACGGTGCGGGCACCTGCGGCTTGCCCGACCAGCGCTTCGGCGGCAAATGCGAAGCCGTCCAGCGCATAGGCGGTGATCATCAGGAATTGCCAGAGCACCTGATTGGCCGCGAGTTGCACATCGCCGAACCCCGCCGAGACGAAAAGAAACCCAGTCATCGCGCCCTGCAACAGCACTGTGCGCAGCATGATGTCGGAATTCACGACCCACATGCGCTTGAGCCGCACGCGATCGAAGACCCGCGCCCAGTCGCGCCATTGCGCGCCCGAAAACGCTGCACGGCAGAGCCACAGCCCCAGCGCGAGCGCGCTCGCTTCGGCGATCAACGTCGCAATCGCCACGCCCTGCACGCCCCAGCCGAGGCCCAGCACGAACCACAGATCGAGCGCGATATTCAGCCCGTTCATCCAGAGCTGCAAGACCAGCACCCCGCGCGTGCGCTCGGTCGCGATCAGCCAGCCATTGACCGCGTAAAGCGCAATCGTCGCAGGCGCGCCCCAGATGCGGATCGCGAGATAGTCGCGGGTCAGCGCCTCGACCTCGGCACTCGCAGGCGCGATGCGAAACGCGCCCCAGATGATCAGCGCCTGGCCTGCGACCATGATGGCCCCGGCGACAAGCCCGATCATCACGCCGCGCGTCAGGATCGCACCGCTTTCGGCCAGATCGCCCGCGCCGGTCGCTTGCGCGACGAGCCCCGTCGTGCCCATGCGCAGAAAGCCGAAAATCCAGTAGATCGAGGCCAGAATGATCGCGCCGAGACCCACTGCGCCAATCGGGGCCGCGTCGCCGATCTGACCGACCACGCCTGTATCGACAGCACCCAGAAGCGGCACCGAGAGATTGGCCAGCACGATGGGGACGGCGATCTTCAGGATCCGCCGGTCGCTGAGATCCGTGTCAGCCATCCGCGCGTTGTGGCATCAGGAAATGGCCCGTGGCCTGCGCAAAGAGCCGGGCGCGGTTGTCCTGCCAGGCTTCGACATGCACGCTGGCATAGCGCCGCCCGGAGCGGTTGACGCGAGCGCGGGCATAAGCGTCGCGCGGCAGGCCGGTGCGCAGGTAATCCACTGTGAAATCAATGGTCTTGGGCAGGCGCGGCAGGTCTTGCGCCATGCTCTCGGGCGTCAGGCGTCCAGCTTCGAGATCGCTCCATAGCATAGCCCAGCTCAGCTCGATGATCGCGGTGACTTCGAGAAAGGACGCGATCACCCCACCATGCAGCGCGGGCAGCACCGGGTTGCCGATCAGCTTGTCATCATAGGGCAGCACGGAGGTCAGCTCATCCCCGTGACGCTCGAAGCGGATGCCGAGAAAACCCGCATAGGGCACCGAGCTGACCAGCGTGGCGAGGGCCGAATCGCGGCGATGTTTGACTTGCTGAACGGGCTCGGGGCTTTTCATGTCGCGCGCTCCAGCCGGTCGAAAGTGAAGGCCCCGCTGGCGGT
>PXDM01000173.1 GCA_003565055.1 Paracoccaceae bacterium | reverse complement strand
GTGCGGTGTGGCCGGGCCAGATCACGGCTCCGGGCGCAATCGGCCCATGGCCGGAGAGGGCATGGCGTCTTGTGGCTCTGCGGCAGGGAAGGCTGGCGCATCATCTGCATCGAAAAGCGCGCCGAGGCGCTCTGTCACGCTCAGGATCAGGGTTTGCTCCCAGGGCGCGAGGCGGTCGAACCGCTGCGTGAAGCGCTGGTGCAGCGGGTCAGGTATCTGGTCGATCAGCGCCTGTCCGGCTTCGGTAAGGATCACCCAGATTGCGCGCCGATCCGCCTGTCGCCGTTCGCGCCGCACCAGTCCGCGCGCTTCGAGCTTGTCGATCTGCAATGTCACGGTCGCCTGACCGACGCCGAGCGCGCGGGCAATGTCGCGCGGCATCTCATGGCCTTTGCTGGCGACTTCCAGCAGCACCAGAAGCTGCGCCTGCGTGAGTTGTGACGCGCGCGCCATGGACCGGGCATTTGTGTCGAGCGCATGCACGATCCGGCGCAGCGCAATCAGAGTTTCTGAAGACCGTTCAATCACTTGGAGTCGCATCCTGTCGAAAGCAATGTGCAGATTGCCCGTTTGCCCGCTAAAGCGCAAGACTGACATCGCGTCGGAACCAGATTTGATCAAAAGCGTTTTGATATTGGAATAATTTGGAAGCCAAAAGAAAAAATCCACAAATCTACCGGAAGTTGTCCGAAATTCCGCGCTTATATCTTGTAAATAAAGGGAAAAGTAGTCAACCAGGGGGTAATTTTGTTTGTCATTGAAAAGTAATATTCTTTCGCTATATAGAGCACTCAACCAAGAAGCAGCCTCATCAGGGACCATGACAAAACATTCAGTATCCATCCAGCCACAAGCCGCCGTTACCTTTCGCCGTCCGTCCAAGGTAGACGGATCAGATGTGTGGAAGCTTGTCGCGGCCTGCCCGCCATTGGATCAGAATTCGATGTATATGAACCTTGTCCAATGCGACCACTTCGCGCAGACCTGCATCATTGCAGAGCGCGATGGGCAGTTTCTGGGGTGGATCTCAGGCCATATCCCGCCCGAAAAGCCCGACACGCTGTTTGTCTGGCAGGTTGCTGTGCACGCAGACGCGCGCGGCCTCGGGCTTGGCAAGCAGATGTTGCGCGAGTTGATGGGCCGCCCGGCCTGCCGCGCTGTGCGGCAGATGGAAACCACGATCACCCGCTCCAACGAAGCCTCCTGGGGGCTGTTTCGCAGCTTCGCCCGCGATATGGGAGGCGAGCTGAGCGACGCGCCGCATTATGAGCGGCATGCACATCTTGATGGGCAGCATGCGACCGAACATCTGGTCACGATCAGCCTGCCGCGCAAAGGCCTGCGCCTCGCGGCGTGATCTGCTGCCTCCCTGTCTCAAAATTTTGAAAGGCACAACGCCATGACCAATAATGTCACGACGATCTATGACCGCCGCGAATCCGAGGCGCGCAGCTACTGCCGCGCCTTTCCGGTGAGCTTCACCAAAGCCCGGAACGCGACCCTGACCGACAGCAACGGGCGCGAATACACCGATTTTCTCGCGGGCTGTTCTTCGCTGAATTACGGCCATAACGACCCGGACATGAAGGCCGCGCTGATCGAGCATCTGACCGCTGACGGCGTAACCCACGGGCTCGACATGCACACGAGCGCCAAGGAAGCGTTTCTTGACGCTTTCGAGCGCCTGATCCTTGCCCCGCGCGGCATGGAACACAAGGTCATGTTCACCGGACCCACAGGGACAAACGCTGTGGAGGCCGCGATGAAACTCGCGCGCAAGACCACAGGCCGCGACACGATCATCGCCTTCACCAACGGCTTTCACGGCATGACCATGGGCGCGCTCGCGGCCACGGGCAATGCCGGCAAGCGCGCAGGCGCAGGCACCACGCTCAGCGGCGTCGTGCGCATGCCCTATGAGGGCGCGCTGGAAGGCGTCGACAGCCTCGCGATGATCCGCGCGATGCTCGCAAACCCGTCGAGCGGCATTGACGCCCCTGCGGCGTTCCTGATCGAGCCTGTGCAGGGCGAAGGCGGGCTGAACGCCGCGTCCAAAGACTTCCTGCAAGGCATCGAGGCACTGGCCCGCGAACATGGCGCGCTGGTGATCATGGACGATATTCAGGCCGGGATCGGTCGCACGGGTCCGTTTTTCAGCTTTGAGGAGATGGGCATCACGCCTGACCTCATCCCGCTTGCGAAATCGCTGTCGGGCATGGGCCTGCCGATGGCGGCGCTGCTGATCCGCCCGGATCTCGATATCTGGAAACCGGCGGAACATAACGGCACGTTCCGCGGCAACAATCACGCCTTCGTCACGGCCCGCGTGGCGATCGAGAAATTCTGGTCCGATGACAGCTTCCAGCGCCAGACTGCCGAGAAATCGGCCTATCTGACCGAGCGTCTGCAGGCGATTGCCGCACTGGTTCCCGGTGCAAGCCTGAAGGGGCGCGGCATGATGCAGGGCATCGATCTGGGCTCGGGCGACATGGCTGCCAGCGTCTGTGCGACCTGCTTCCGTGATGGTCTGATCATCGAGACCTCTGGCGCGCATGACGAGGTCGTCAAGGTGCTCGCGCCGCTGACAATCCCGCAGGCACAATTCGCCGCCGGTCTGGACATTCTGGAAGCCGCCGTGAAGGCCGAGATCCAGACCCAGAAAATCGCAGCGGAGTAACAGCACATGATCATTCGTGACTTTCACCAGGCCAAGACGACCGAGCGTCGCGTGGCCGACCAGAAATGGGAATCCGTGCGCATGCTGCTGGCCGATGACGGGATGGGGTTTTCCTTCCACATCACCACCATCGCCGCAGGCAGCGAGCACACATTCCACTACAAGAACCATTTCGAGAGCGTCTATTGCATCTCGGGCGAGGGCAGCATCGAAGATCTTGCCACGGGCGAAGTGCATGAAATCCGCCCCGGTGTGATGTATGCGCTCGACCAGCACGACAAGCACACGCTGCGCTGCAAGACCGAATGCGTCTTTGCCTGCTGCTTCAACCCGCCTGTGACGGGTAAAGAAGTGCATCAGGCCGACGGGTCTTACGCGCTGGAAACTTCCTGAACAAAGGGCGGCGGGGGTGAAAAGCCACCCGTCGCGACCCCTATGAGTCACACAGTCGAGAAAATCGGCGGCACATCCATGAGCCGCGCCCCGGAACTGGTGGAAAAGCTGTTTCTGGGCAATCGCAAACCCGACGACCTCTATAACCGCGTTTTCGTGGTGTCCGCTTTTGGCGGCATCACCAACATGCTGCTGGAGCACAAGAAAACCGGCTCGCCCGGTGTCTATGCCCGCTTTGCCTCTGATGACCGGGGCGCAGGTTGGCAAGACAGCCTGCGCGAAACTGCCGAGTGCATGTGCGGTGTCCACAGTGAGCTGCTCAGCCACGCTGCCGACCGCGACCGCGCCGATGCATTTGTGCGCGACCGGATGGAAGGCGCGCGCGCTTGCCTGATGGATCTGCAGCGCCTCGGCAGTTACGGCCATTTCCGCATCGCGCAGCAAATGCACACAGTCCGCGAATTGCTCTCGGGCTTGGGCGAGGCGCATTCTGCCTTTGTTCTGACGCTGATGTTGCAACGCGAAGGCGTCAATGCGCGATTTGTCGATCTGTCGGGCTGGCGCGACACGGCGAACCCGAAACTCGCCGAGCGCTTGGCGCAGGCGATGGCCGATATTGACCTGACGACGGAAATGCCCATCGTTACGGGCTACGCGCATTGCGACGAAGGGCTGATGCGCGAATATGATCGCGGCTATTCCGAAGTCGTCTTCGCCCATCTCGCCGCGCAGACCAATGCCCGCGAAGCGCTGATTCACAAGGAGTTTCACCTTTCCAGCGCTGACCCGAAAATCGTCGGCGTCGAGAATACGGTGAAGATCGGGCGCACCAGCTATGATGTGGCTGATCAGCTCTCAAATCTCGGGATGGAAGCGATCCACCCCAATGCCGCGCGCATCCTGCGCCGCGCCGATGTGCCCTTGCGGGTAACCAATGCGTTCGAGCCAGAGGATCCCGGCACGCTGATCGGGCCTGAGGGGGGCGAAGCGGGGCGCGTCGAAATGGTCACGGGGCTGGAAGTGCAGGCTTTTGAGTTGCATGAGCCGGATATGGTTGGCCTCAAGGGCTATGACGCCTGCGCGCTTGAAGCACTCACGCGCCACAGGCTCTGGATCGTCTCGAAACATTCCAACGCCAACACGATCACGCATTATCTGTCGGGCTCGCTCAAGGCCATCAAACGCGCCGAAGCCGATGTGCTCAAGACCTATCCCAATGCCACGGTCACGGCGCGCTCGCTTGCGCTCGTCTCGGCCATCGGCTCGGACTTGAGCGAAGTGCAGGTGCTGCTGCGCGGGTTGCAAGCCCTGCAGGACGCCGGGATCGAGGTCCATGGCGCCCAGCAAGGGCTGCGCCGGGTCGAGGTGCAATTCCTCGTTCCGCGTGACAAGCTTGATGAAAGTATCAAGGCGCTGCATGCGGCCTTTGTCGGGGAACAAAAAGCGCGCCCTAAGCTGGTGGCCTGACTTGCCTCGCCTGCCGGTTGCGCCACATAATGGCGCAACCGAAAGCGACCGAAGCAGGCCACAATGCTCAATGCTCCGCCCATCACCACCGGACAGGCCTTTGCAGTTTTGCAACAAGGCTGGCAGGCGCAGCGTTCTGGACAACTTCGCGCAAGCTGGATGCTGCACGGGCGCCCCGGCATCGGGAAAACTGAGATCATCCAGAGCCTTGCCGCTGATATTGGTGCAAAACTCTATGACCTGCGCCTGACCACCATCGAGCCGCAAGACCTGCGCGGCTTGCCTTTTTTCGACATGGAGCGCCAGCGCACGGTCTGGTTTCGTCCCGAGGACTTGCCCGATGATCCGGAGCGGCCCTCCATCCTGTTTCTCGACGAATTGACCGCCGCCGCACCGCATCTGCAACCCACTGTCTACGGGCTCTTGCAAGAACGCCGCGTGGGCGCGCATATTCTGCCCGATAGTTGCATGGTCATCGCCGCCGGCAATATGGTCGAGGATGGCGCTGTCGCCTATGAGATGGGCACGGCGCTTTCCGACCGGCTGATCCACCTGCACCTGACCGCGAGCGCCGATGACTGGCTGACCGGCTACGCGTTGCCGCGCGGGCTCGACCCGGCGGTGATCGCCTTCATCCGCACCCGGCCCGATTGCCTCGACACAACCGAAACCGCGCTGCGCGATGGCGAGATGATCGCCTGCACGCCGCGTTCATGGGCGCGGGTTTCGACGCTTCTGCAAGCGCTGCCCGACCGCGCCACGCGCAATATTGCCATCGCGGGCGTGTTGGGCGAAGCGATTGCCGCCGAGTTTCGCCTTGTGATGGACGACATCGCCGCCACTGTGCAGGTCGATGCGCTGCTGGACGCGCCCCCGCGCGGGCGCAGCCCGCTTTATCCGCGCGCGCTCCATGGCATGACCGCGCTTGCCTATGCGCTGGTCATGCGCGCAAATAGCGAAAACCTTGGTCAGATCATCGAAATCATGGCTGAAATCCGCAAGCTTGGCGAGGAACTCGGCGCACCCTTCAGCGCCATGCCTTTGGCCGAACTCGGCACGCATGGGTTTGAGTTGCTGATCGCCCGCGCGCTGGAACAGGGCTGGCAGGACGCTTTCCTGAAATCGGCTGCCTATGCGGACTATGCCCGCGAACGCGAGGCCGAGGGGCTTGCGTGACGCCCAGCATTCCCGCCGCGCCACAGCGGCGCTGCAGGCGCTGAGTGAGCAGGACCCAGCGCTGGCGACCCTCTCGCTCTGGTGTCGTCACCGTGACAGCGATGATGTGGCGATGGTTGCGACCGCCGGGCGCGATATCTGCTATGGTCCTGAATTCGCGGCGCAACCCCGGCATTTGCAGATCGGACTGGCGGGCCATCACATTCTGCATGTGGCCCTGCAACACCCGTCGCGCATGGCCGCGATGCAAGAGCGACTCGGTGCGGAATTCGACGCCGAGATCTGGCAAATGGCCTGCGATGCCATCGTCAATGAAACGATCCTCGCCGCCGGTCACGCCCTGCCGCGCCCGACGCTCACGCTGCAAAGCCTGCTCGGCCAGACGGGCCCGCAGGCGCTGTCCACATGGGACGCGGAGCGGCTGTATTTCCGCCTCTATGCCTCCGGTGGGCCGGGGCGTGGGCCGCTCAAGGCGAAGGCGCGCGAGGCGGGCTTCCGGCCCGACCTCTCGCCGGGCACTGGCGAGGATGCCGAGGGCGCGGGCGATCTTGACGAGGGCGATTGGCGCGGCCACATGGCCCGCGCGATGGCGCTTGGCCGGTCATCCGGGCTGGGGCTTGGTGCGATTGGCGCGCGGCTTGCCGATCTGCCGCGCCCGCATATCCCCTGGGAGCGCGTGCTGCGCCATTGGCTGAACCGCGCCAGTTTGCACAAACTCAGCCCCGCGCCGCTGCAACCGGCCCGGCGCTGGCTCGCCATGGCCGGGGCAGCACTTGCACAAAACGAACATATGCCCCCCTGGCAGCCCAACCTGACCGCGCCGCGGCCCCAGCCGCGTCTGATGATCGCCATCGAC
>PXDM01000251.1 GCA_003565055.1 Paracoccaceae bacterium | reverse complement strand
CGTCCCGCCGCATGGGGGGCCGTCGCGGCGGTCGTTCTCGTCGCGGGCTTGGGCATCGCTCTGGTCTGGGAACGCCCCATGTCGCCCGAGGCCAGCGACGCGAATGCGCAGGGCTTCACCGGCCATAACCCGCCAGACGCATGGACCGCGTTCGGCGGCTCGCCCTTGGGCGCGCGCTACACCCCGGCGGTGCAGATTGACCGCAGCAATATCAGTGAATTGACCGAGGTGTGGCGCATCCAGACCGGCGACATGACCGAGAATGACCGCATCCATTACAGCGCGCAGAACACCCCGCTCTATGTCGAAGGGCGGCTCTTTGCCTGCACCCCCTCGAACAAGGTCATGGCGCTCGATCCCGCCACGGGCGAAACCCTCTGGCAGTTTGACCCGGAAACCTCCGAGAGCGATATGGAATCGCTCTTTTCCGTGGCCTGCCGCGCGGTCGCCCATCACCGCAATGCGCCGGGCGATGAGAGCTGCGCCGCGCGTATTTTCGTGGCGACCGTGGATAGCAGGCTTTACGCGCGCGATGCCGCGAGCGGCGCGGCCTGCCCCGAATTCGGTGCGCAGGGCGTGGTGGATCTGGCAGATGGCATGGGCATTCAGGAAACCGGGCTGGCCTCTTCGACTTCTGGCCCGGCCGTGGTGGGCGATCTGGTGGTGATCGGCCAGCAGGTCAGCGACAACCAGCGCGGGGATGCGCCCTCGGGCGTGGTGCGGGCCTATGATGCGGTCTCGGGCGATCTGATCTGGGCTTGGGACGCGCTGCGCCAGGGCATCGCGTCAGAGCCGCTGGACGCGGGCGAGGTCTTCCCGCGCGGCACGCCGAATGCGTGGAACGTGATCTCGGGCGATCCAGAGGCCGGTATCGTCTATATCGCCACCGGCAATTCCGCCAATGACCACTGGGGAGGTGACCGCACGCCGGAAGAAGATCGCTTCACATCCGCCGTGGTCGCCATCGACATGGAAACGGGCGAAACCATCTGGGATTTCGCGACCGTCATCCATGACCTCTGGGATTACGATCTGGGCGCGCAGCCTGCGCTGATGGATATGGAGATCGACGGCGAGATGCGCCGCGTCGTCGTGCAGGGCACCAAGCAGGGCTCGATCTACGTGCTCGACGCCGCCACCGGCGAGAACCTCCGCCCCGTCGAGCAGCGCCCCGCCCCGCAAGGCGCGCTGCCGGGGGACTGGACGCACGAGACCCAGCCGCAAGCTGTGTTCTACCCCAATTTCGCAGGCCGCATCGGCCCTGATCCGGAGAGGCTGCATCACTCCCAGACATGGGGCGTGGCGATGATCGACGCGGCGCTCTGTCGGCGCGACTTCCTGCGCATGGAGTATCGCGGGATCTACACGCCACCCTCCGAGAACCCGCATGGCATGCTCCTGCATCCCGGCACGGTGGGCGGTATCAACTGGGGCGGTGTCGGGCTCGATCTGGGGCGCGATATCGTCATCACCAACCACTCGCGCCTGCCCAATGTCGTGACGATGTTCCCCCGCGATGAGGTCGAAGACCTGCCCGTGGGCCTGGGCGGTGCGCGCCCCGATCAGGAGATCGCGCCGCAATGGCTCGCGCCCTATGGCGTGACCCGGCCGATGTGGCTGTCGATCCTCGGCGCGCCCTGCATCGCGCCGCCATGGGGCTATCTCGCCGCGACCGATCTGCAAAGCGGCGAATTTCTCTGGTCGCAGCCCTTTGGCACCGGGTTCGACACAGGGCCGATGGGGCTGCCGACCTTCCTGCGCGTGCCGCTGGGCACAGTCAATATCGGCGGGCCGCTGGTCACGGGCAGCGGGATCACCTTCATCGGCGCCGCGCAGGACAATTTCTTCCGCGCCTATGAGACCGAGAGCGGGCGGCTCCTGTGGTCCGCGCGCCTGCCATCGGGCGGGCAGGCCTCGCCCATGAGCTATGTGCATGAGGGCCGCCAGTATGTCGTGCTCCACGCAGGCGGGCATTCGCGGCTTGAAACCACCGTGGGGGATACCATCATCGCCTATGCGCTGCCACAATAAGCCCATTTCGGGGAGAATGGGACACGGGCCATGCGCGAAGAAACGCTTCTGAAACTGTCGATTGCGGCAACGCTGGTGATGGCGGGGCTGGGGATCACGATCGGTCTGTGGACCGGGTCGCGTGCGATTGTCTTCGACGGGGCCTTCTCGCTCGTCGATGCGCTGATGGGGGCGGTGTCCTTGCTGGTGCTGGGGCTGATGAAATCCTACGCCCTCTCGACCGCGCGCGGCCAGCGGCTGGAGGCGCGGTTCAATTTCGGCTTCTGGCATCTGGAGCCGATGGTGCTGGCGCTCAACGGGGTGCTTCTGATGGCCGTGGCCACCTATGGGCTGATCAATGCCATAGAATCGATCCTCGCCGGAGGGCGGCTGCTGAATTTCGATATCGCGCTCTATTACGCGGGCGCGGCGGCAGTGATCTGCTTTGCGATGGGCGCACTTGGCTACCGCGTCAACCGCCACCTGCAATCGGGCTTCGTCAAGATCGACGCGCAGGGCTGGCTCTCGGCGGGGGCGCTGAGTGCTGCGCTGCTCGCGGCCTTCGGGATCGCCACGCTGATCGAGGAGACGCGCTTCGCTCCCGCACTGCCCTATATCGACCCCGCGATCCTGGGCATGATCTGTCTGGTCCTGATCCCGGTGCCTGTCGCCATCACGCGCCGGGCGCTGTCGGAAATGCTGCTTGTCACCCCGCCCGATCTGCGCGCCCGCGTCGATGCCGTGGCGACCGCGATCACTGCGAAATACGGCTTTCTCGCGCATCAGAGCTATGTCGCGCGCGTCGGGCGGGCCGAACAGATCGAGATGTATTTCGTGGCCGCCCCGGATGCGCCCGCCCGCGCACTCAGCGACTGGGACGCAATCCGCGACGAGGTCGGCGCGGCCATCGGCAAGGCCGGGCCGGATCGCTGGCTGTCGGTCACTTTCACCGCAGACCCGAAATGGAGCGCCTGATGCCACATTCCTCCGCCCCGCATGACCCCTGTGCCGCGCCGGGTGCGCCCAATGCGTGACTGGCTGCGCACCCATCGGCGGCGCATCACTCTGTCCATCACCGCCGTCGCGCTGACGCTCGCAGCAGTGATCGTCGCGCTCAACCTCATGCCCGACCGGCGCGAACTGCGCGAGCCGCTGACCTCGGTGCTCAGCCCCGACGCGCCGGAGTTCCGGCGCAGTCTCGCGGGGCTTTTCGGCTCGAACCTGATGGACGGCAATCAGATCGAGATCCTGCAAAACGGCGTTGAAATCTATCCCGCCATGCTCGATGCCATCGCCTCGGCGCAAAACAGCATCAATTTCGAGACCTATATCTACTGGTCGGGCGATATGGCGGATCAATTCGCCGATGCCCTGATCGAGCGCGCGCAAGCGGGGGGCGAGGTCCGCGTGCTGCTCGATTGGGTCGGCTCGGAACCCACAAATCCCGAGCTGGTCGAGGCGATGATCGCTGAAGGGGTCGAGGTCAAACGCTTCCGCCCCTTGCGCTGGTACACGCTCGACCGGATCAACAACCGCACGCATCGCAAGTTTCTGATCATTGATGGCCGCATCGGCTTCACGGGCGGGGTCGGGATCGGTGATGAATGGCTGGGCGACGCGCGCAATCCCGATGAGTGGCGCGAGACGCATTACCGCGTGACCGGCCCTGTGGTCGCGGCGATGCAGGGCGGCTTTGTGTCAAACTGGGTCGAGGATACGGGCGAAGTTCTCAAGGGCGATGCCTATTTCCCCCCGCTGGAGCCTGTGGGCGAGACCCTGGCCCAGTTGGTGCTCAGTTCCACGGGCAGCCGCAATTACATGCATCTGATGCTGATGAGCGTCATTGCCTCGGCGCAGGAACATATCCGCATCACGACCCCCTATTTCGTCCCAGATGAGATCGCTGTGGAACAGCTCCTCGATGCGCGTGCGCGCGGGGTCGAGGTGGATATCATCGTGCCCGGCGAGCATATGAGCAAAGCCATGGTGCGCCGCGCTTCGCGGCATCTCTGGGGGCCGCTTCTGGAGGCCGGGGTGCGCATCCATGAGTTCCAGCCGACCTTCATGCATGCCAAGCTCATGGTCGTGGATGAAGACTTCGCCTCGGTCGGATCGACCAATTTCGACGAACGCTCTTTCCGGCTCAATGACGAGGCCAATCTCAACATCTTCGACCCGGATTTCGCAGCTGCCAAGATCGCGATTTTCGACGCGGATCTGGCGCGGGCCGAGCAGATCACCCTTGAGGACTGGGAAAACCGCCCCCTCGTGACGCGCGCGACCGATTGGGCCTGGAGCCTGCTGCGCACGCAGTTCTGAACGGGCGCTCGCTAAGGCGCGTCCGGCACTTCGCGGGCCATCGCGCGTAGTTCTTCCTTGTCGGCATCGAGCGCCAGCGCGGCCTCGGCCCGCGCAAGCGCTGCGCGCGATTGCGCCTTGGCCGCCGCCGCGAAAGCCGCGGGCTGGCCCAGCGCGAGGTCACGCAGAGCAGCCTGCAACACATGATGCACTTCAACCATGGCCGCCCCGTCACGGGCAATGGGCCGGATCAGATCGGTCAGAAAATCCTCTGCCGAAAGTCCCGGCATGTACAGCCGGTCATGGACGACCTCGGGCTCCGCGCGCTCTTCCCAATGCAAGAGCACCCCCATCGCGCGGCGCAAGACATCAATCGCCGTGCCCGGATCATTCACCGCAGGCGAGAGCGCGCGCGCGGCGGTTTCCGCGAAAACGATCATCCCGAATTGCGGGTCTTGCGAGAAGGTGCGCGCAGGCCCGAGCGTGAAGCAATCGCGCGCGCATTCCGCAGCCTTCTCGGGCACGGTTTTGCGCCCAAGATAGGCAAGCGGCCTCACCGGACAGGCATAGCGCCCCGGCATCCGGTTGATCCAGATCTCGGTATCGAGCTCAACTGCCAGAGCCTGCAGCTTCTTCACGTCGATATGCTGGACGAAGCCGTTTTTCTGCGCGCAGATCGGGTACAGATCCGCCACGTCCGGAAGCGCGTCGAGCCGGTGGCAGTCCAGATAGGGATGGTTCAGACGCTCGATCAGCGCCTCCTTGACCGTCGCCTCGATCCGCGACAGCGTGTCTGGAATGCGCCCGAAACTGCGCAAGGCATTGATCCAGCGAATGAAGGCGACAAAGATCAACAGGATCACGAGAAGGGTCATCGCAAACAGAATGATCCGGCCGCCATCCTCGTAAACCCCGACCTTAAGGCCGATGATCCCCACCAGCGAAAACAGGAACGCGCCGAGAAACGTGGCCAGCGCGTTTTGCGAGACCTGATCTTCGAGCAGGATCGACGTCGCGCGCGGGGTCGCCCCGGATGCGGCACCCGCAATCGCACTCGCCATGATCCCCATCGAAAAGGTCGCCACTGTCAGCATGGAGGTGGCGACGATGTTCAGAATCGTCTCAGCCGCATCCGCACCGATGCGAAACGCCAGATCAGAGGGGATGAAAGGCCCCAGCCATCGCGCGGTCAGCGCCGTCAGCACCGCGAGCAGGCAATAGGCGGTGACCTTTGCCCAGATCTCCTTGAAATGCTGCCTGAGCCGGAAAAACCAGCCGGATTTCGTGGACGAGATCATGCGGGTCTCCGTTCCTGACAGTCTGCGCCCCTGTTTCTAGCGCAAAAACCTGTCCCTCTGGAATAGCGCGCCGCGCCCCTAGGCCAAGGGAGCCCCAATCCGCCCAAGACACACGCACCCGGCCCGCTCACGCGCCCGTTGCCCGCGCAAGCCAGTCCCGCGATTCCGGGAGCGAGGCTTCAAGCTGCGGGAAGTCATTGATGCACAGGAACTTGTTGCCGCCCGTCGTCGCGCGGTGCAGATAGGCGCGGACCTGATCGAGCGGGAAATCCATCACCGCGCCCGAGCGCAGATGCGCGTAATCCTTGGCCGCCAGATGCACCGAATGCCCCGCGCGGATCGCGGCCATATTGTGCAGCGCCATGGGCTGGAACTGGCGCAGATCGCGGAACGGATGGGCGATGCTGGCCTCGAAGGCAGCGCGGTGGCGGTCGAAAAGCGCCTCCAGCAGCGGGCGGCGCAAGGGATGGACGACATGCGCGCTCGCCCACATATGCGCCGGGTCAAACCCCGCCAGTCGGGCCGCGTTGATCTGGGTGAAATGGTTGAAAAGCGCAGGATCCGGCATCTTGCCCGGATCATCCGCGAGCGCACTGTAATCGACCCATTTGCCGCGCAGCACGGGCCGCGCATCACGAAACACATCGCCCGCATGCAAGGGCGCGGTCAGAAAGACATCATCGTTGAAATAGAGAAACGACTCCGCAAGACCGGGGATGCGCCAGAGCATCGCTTCGATCGACAGCGAATTGAATGTGGGCAGGACATGCGTGTAGCCTGCGAAAATCTCGCGATGATCGACAATCGACAGCCGGTCGAGCAGCCTGGCCGGCACGCGGGAGAGATCAGGGCGCTGCGCATCCGTCACCAGCCACACATGACGCAGCCAGGGCGCGTGATGGGCGATGCTGGTCAGGCAATAGGTCAGCTCATCACTGCCGCCCCAGCGATGCGGGTTGATCGCG
>PXDM01000544.1 GCA_003565055.1 Paracoccaceae bacterium | reverse complement strand
GTCAAAACCTGTTCAAGCCGCGAGCGAGAAGGCCCGCGTCTCGATATCCGTCAGAAGCCGGCCGATTTCGGCCAGCGGTCGGTAGAATTTCGCGCTGGGCGCAATCGCCAGATCGTCGAAAAACTGTCCGGCCCAAGGCGCTATGTGGCGCGCGAAAAAGGCCGATTGTGTCTGCGTGTCGGCGGCGATCTCACCTGCGGCCATGTCGGCCATCACCTCAAACAGAAGCGCGATGTGATCCTCGGGCTCATGCCGCCCCTCGGCGCGCGCGACGCCCAGCCGCGCAAGATCGCTGCGCAGCTCTGCCAAAGGACGCTCGTTCAGGAAACCCGTGAGGTAAAAGCTCGCATAGGGCAGCAATTCCCCCCGCCCGACGCCGACGAACAGCTCGAAATACTCGCGCGCGACATCGTCGGCCTGCACTTTCCCGGCGGCACCGGCCAGCGCAGTGAAAGCCTGCCCCATCGGGCTCGCATCGCCTTCGAGACCCGCGATCTGTTGCAGAAGGCGTTCATCAGGCGGGCGCGCCAACAGCCCTGCGACGAAGCGATATTGCTCGCTTCGCGCCTGATCCAGAGGGTCGATAGCTGGCCCGGTTCGAGGCTGGCTCCCTGTCATCGCTGTCAGTGTCCTGTTCGCGCTGTCCGCAACAATATGCGACAGTATGCAAAGATTAGCCAAAGGCGGCGGCATCTGTCCAGTCCCAAAGCGGGACTTTCACGGGGTCGCGTCTACAACTAAAGTCTAATGCGGCAGCGCGCTGCCATGGCGCTTGCGCGGTGGCGGCGCGTCATTACCTGACTGTTTTTCTTCGAGATTATCCTTGCGCAGCGGCACCGTATCCTCTGCCCCAGACACAGGCTCACGCGGGGGTTTTCCCTCGCTCGGGGGGCAATGCTGCGGCGCAGAAACCGGCGCGGGCGTGGGGGTCTCTGGGGGCGGTTTTTCGTGGTTTTCCAGATCGGTCTGCGGCTCTGCATTGCGGCGTGGCGTGACCAGATCGCGCAGCATTTCCGCTGCGCGCTCGACGCTCGGGGCGGCCCCATCCCCCGGCACACCGCCGGGTGTGTTCCAGTCCCAGGCGTAATCCACCGCCGGGTCATTATGGTCGCGAATGGCCGGGGTCAGCAGCCACATCCTGCGCAGCGCGGCATGGCGCAGGCTCTTTGGCACGCCCTTGCGCAAGAAGGGGCGAATATCCGTCTGGGGCGTAAAATCGTCCACGGCGGGGAGCGCCGCCAGTTCTTCCGGCGAAATCGAATCATCCGCTTCGGGCGCGATTTCCGGCTCCGGGGGTGTCTCTGCGGCAGGCTCCGGCGCATCCTCTGCCGCGCGTTTGCGCTTGGACCAGCGCGCGAAGAACGGCTCATCTTCTGGCGGGCGGGCCATGGCTCAGCCCTTGCCCCGGGTATTCACCCATTTGTCCTGCTCCGACAGAATGCGCGGCGCGCGCGGCGTCATGGCATTGGGGTCGGCGGGCAGGCGTTTGCGCTTCTTGAAAGGCATCTCGACATGATGCGCGGCGATGAACGCCGCGACGGTCTCGCGGATCGTCTCGGGCATGGGCACGGCCTCGACCTTGAGATCGAGATCGGCAGCATAGCCTTCGCCCTCATAGGGGTCTGCCGTGACATTGACGATCTGCGCGCGCGCGGGATCCTCGCCGCGCAGCGCCACCCAGATCGCGGGCCGCCCCGAGGCCAGATTGTCCCGGTGATGCCCCGTATCGCCCGAATAGAGCACCAGATCGCGCCCGCCGAGATACCAGGTCTCCACCCCGTTTTCCGTTGCAAGCAAGCTGTTCGGGGCGGCATCCGGCTCTTGCGGCAGAACGCGTGCCGCGCGCAGCTCCCCGCCCCCCCATTTCGTCACTGGCGGGCGGCGGATCGCCACAATCCCCACGCGCAAGGTCTGCTCTGGCATTGCGCCCCCCTCTCTCTCAGTTCAGCACAGGCTGTGCCAGCGGCAGGCCGGTGAGCAGGTTTTGCGGCTTCATGCGGATCGCCCCATCCGCGCCCAAGCCCAGGATCAGCCAGATCGGCTGGCCGCGCAGCTCCGGGCGGATGCGGGCATCGTCGCAGTCCAGCCGGAACAGCCCGACCAGCGTTGCAGGCAGGGGCTGACCGTGCCAGAGCGCATTGCCGATGGCCGTGCCGGCCGGGTCGAGCCCGATGAACCAGCGCAGCTCGATATTCTCGGCCCGCATCTCGGGCGTCACAATGCAGTCGAGCCCCAGCATATGGCGCAGAAAGGCCGCAATGGATGCGGCCATGCCAGCACGCGCGTCCGGGTCGCCGCCGAAATTGAGCACCATCGTATGCGCGTCCGAGCGGCTCCAATAGGTCCAGTCATTGCCGCCGCCCAGCACATCGAGCCCATCCACCCCGCCCGAGAACATCGCCGTCAGCGGCGAGGCATGCAATTCCTGCTCATAGAGCGTGACCAGTTCCTCATCGGCCAGAAGCAGCTTGTCATCCTGCACATGGCTGCGCTGCGGACGAAAGAAACACTCGGCGGCGCGCAGGGTCTGGGGGCTGTCGCACCCATCAAGCGCGTTGCGCAGGATCAACTGCACGAGCTGGGACATGAAGACCTGCGGCAGACGCATGCCCTCGGCCACGATCCGGGCATAGCCCTCCTCGATGGTGCCCGCAGCGATCAGCCGGTCGCGCAGCGCCAGCAGAAAACGCCAGTTCTCGCGCGCATCCGCATCAGCGAGTGCGGTCAGCTCCATCTCCGCGACCTTCGCGCGCGGCTGGTCCATCAAGCGCTGGTGCAATCTGCGCTCAGCGGCGCAGGCCTCGGCGGGGGGCAGGACTTCGGGCCGCGCGAGCCAGGCGAGAATCAGCTCATCCGTGACCAGCATCCGGCCCCGCGCATCGAGCCGCGTCAGATGATGGCCTGAGGCCACCCAGAATTCCGGCATCAGTCGCTCCCCCTCAGGCTGAACAGGTCCAGATGCTCCTCGACCTCCTCCTCGACAAAGTGAAAGGCGCGGTCATGGCCCTGCAGATGGCTGCCTGAAAAGGCGGTCTCGTCGCGCGGCTTGAGCGTGCGGAACTGCTCGCGGATCGCCGCCCCGTCCTGCTGGCGGTGCAGCGCGATCAGCGTGTTGATCGGATGATCCGCGCAAAGGCTTTCGGCCAGCGCGACCTCTTCCTCTGCCGCCGGGCGGGCCAGATCGAGGGAGGGCGCGCCGAGATGCTTGACCAGTTGCTGTGCGAGCGCGTCGACAAGCGCCGCGCGTTCCTCGGGCCGCGC
This sequence comes from Paracoccaceae bacterium, assembly GCA_003565055.1. Taxonomy (GTDB): domain Bacteria; phylum Pseudomonadota; class Alphaproteobacteria; order Rhodobacterales; family Rhodobacteraceae; genus Roseinatronobacter. The sequence goes on along the minus strand of PXDM01000544.1, from coordinate 3,323 downwards.
ATCCTGCACTGTGACGAGCGTGGAAAACCCGAAGCTCTCGACGCCCAGAAAGCCCGAGCGAAAGGCGATCTGCTCCTTGCGCGACAGGCTCCCGGCGTTGCGGCCCCAGAACAGGAAGGTGCCCACCACGGCCCATTCCCCCGGCTCTGCAGCCTGCGCGAAGACCACCTTGTCGGACGGGTCGAGCCGGATCGTGCGCGGCAGGCGGCTCACAGTTTCGGCCCTTCTGCACTGCGCCAGCCCGTCTGGCCCAAAGCCTCCAGCAGCGGGGCCGAGCGTCTGCCCCCGCCCGTGGGAGTGATCTCGATCAGCCGGTCGCCCTCGAAGCGGCGCACACCGCGCAAGAGCGGCGGGTCGATGCGCATCAGGTAGCGATTGGTCACAGCCTCGATCCCGTCATGCGCCCAGCGGTCGAAATAGAGCATCATGTAGCTCGCAAAGGTCGAGATGATGTCCTCGGGCGCTTCAAAGGCTTCTTCCTTGAGTGAGGTCGAGTTGGGATAGGCCCCTGGCTCTGGCAGATGATCGCGATCAGCAATCAGCTCTGCGCCGAAGACCAGCCAATCGGGCACATCCTGCGGCCCTGTGCCCGGCGCGACAGCAAAGCGCCCGCCGCCGAGCCGCGCCTTGTCAAACCGGATCTCATCCGGCCAGACCAGCCGCACCGCGCGTTCAGGCGGGCAATGCGCCGCCAGCGCATCGCCAAGCGCGACCATGCCGAGCGCGAAAGCCATCTGCGCGAGGTCCAAAGGCTGCTCGGGCTCCAGCACCACGGCGAGTGACAAGAGCCCCGGTGCCTGATGCACGACCAGAGTGCCCGCGCCCGCATCGGGCGCAAGCCGCACGGCTTCGGCCAGCGCATCGCCGCGGTCCAGCCGGTGCAGGCTGTAGGGCGGCGGAAGATGAAGTGGCGGCGCGCGCTCCGTGATGCTATCCATGATCCCCCCGAGGATATGCCCGACTAGCAGGCGCTACCCTTCGCGCCTTTGTCGGTTTATATCCGTTTAAACTAGTCCCGCCAGAGGCCGGAGAAAAGCCCCATGCCAGAGCCGAAACCCCGCCTGATCTGCACTTGCGAAGGCACGATGCGCCCCGATGCCCCCCAGCTTGGCGGCGGCGACCGCCCCGCAAGCCAGCTGTGCCGCGCCCAGCTTGACCATTTTCGCGACGCTCTAGGCGCTTTCGCCGAGATCACGGTCGCCTGCACGCAGGAAGCGCCGCTTTTCGCGGAAGTGGCGGAGGATGCAGGCTATACGGGCAGCCTGCGCTTCGCCAATATCCGCGAGACCGCCGGCTGGTCCGATGAGGGCACGCGCGCCACGCCGAAGATGGCGGCCCTTCTGGCCATGGCCGAGACCCGCGCCACGCCCTTCGAGATCGTGAGCATGGAGAGCCGTGGCGTGGCCCTGATCCTCGGGCGCGATCAGACCGCTGTTGACGTGGCGCAGGCGCTGTCGGAGAGCCTCGATATCACGGTGCTGGTTCTGCCGGGCTCCGAGATCACGCCACCGCGCCAGACCACCTGGCCCGTGCTGCAAGGGCGCATCCGCAAGGGGCAGGGGCATCTGGGCGCGTTCGAGCTGACAGTCGATGCCTATGCCGCGCCTGCGCCGTCCTCGCGCGCGCGGCTCGAATTTGACGCGGGCCGCGACGGGGCCGTGTCGCGTTGCGATCTGGTCATCGACCTGACCGGCGCGCAACCGCTCTTTCACAGTACCCGCCCCGGCTATTTGCGCGCCGACCCGCGCGACCCGGCAGCCGTGGCGCGGCTGATCACCGAGGCCGCGCAGATGACCGGCACGTTCGACAAGCCGAAATTCATCAGCTTCGCGCCCGAACTCTGCGCCCATTCGCGCAACACGCTCACTGGCTGCACGCGCTGCCTGACCCTCTGCCCCACTGGCGCGATCACCTCGGCGGGCGACACCGTCGCGATTGACCCGCATATCTGCGCAGGCTGCGGTCAATGCGCCGCCGCCTGTCCGACCGGGGCCGCGGCCTATGCCCTGCCGACTGTCGAGAATATCGCGGAGCGCCTGCGCGCGGGACTCGCTGCGTGGTTCGAGCAGGAGCGCCGCAGCGCGCCTGTGATCCTCTTTCACGATGACGCGCATGGCGGCGCGCTGATCGACGCGCTGGCGCGGTTCGGGCGCGGCTTGCCGGCGCATGTCATCCCGATGCAGGTCAATGAGCCCTCGCAGATTGGACCTGAGCATCTCGCAGCCGCGCTTGCCTATGGCGCGGCGGGGGTGCGCGTGCTGGCGAAAGCGCGACCTGCGCATGCGCTGGACGGGCTGGAAGCGAGCCTCGATCTGATCCGGGCGATTGGCACTGCGACAGGCTATGCGGAGGACATCTGCGCGCTGATCCAGACCGATGACCCCGACGCGCTCGGAGCCGCGCTCTGGCACCCCGCCACGGGCGCGCGCGCACAGCGTGCGAGCTTCCTGCCCCCTGCGGATAAGCGCGGGCTGCTTCTGCTGGCAGTGGAGGAGATGATCCGCACGGCCCCCGCGCCTGCCGAGACGATCCCCCTGCCCGCAGGCGCGCCCTTTGGCCGGGTCGATCTGGACGTCGACGCCTGCACGACCTGTCTCGCCTGTGTGGGGGCCTGCCCCGCCGGGGCGCTGTCTGACACGCCGGACAAGCCTGCGCTGCGTTTCTCCGAGAGTGCTTGCGTGCAATGCGGGATCTGTGCTGCGACCTGTCCCGAAGGCGCGATCACGATTGCGCCGCAGATCGACCTCGCCGCCTGGGCCATGCCCAAGCGCGTTCTGAAGGAAGAAGAGCCTTTTGCCTGCACAAGCTGCGGCAAGCTCTTCGGCACGAAATCCGGGATCGAGCGCGTGATCCAGCGGCTCGAAGGGCATTGGATGTTCGCAGGGCGCGAGGGCGCGGCGCGGCGTGCCTTGCTCACGCTCTGCGATGATTGCCGCACGCAGGAAGTGGTTAAGGCCGGGTTCGACCCGCATGAGAAAGTCTGACGCAACCTCAATGCTATGCTCGATACACCTTATCACCGGATGAAACCTCCCCAAATGCACGCGGGTCGTCACTTTCATGGAGAACCGTTTTCTGAAGCTCTCTCGTATTGGACAAGCCGCTGACACGCATCAGACGCCGGTATCAAACCTTCATAGAGACGTAGACAAGATCGGGTCTTGACGGGCTTTGCCCGCTCAACTAGGAGACGGGAGCCTACGGCGGAGTAGCTCAGTTGGTTAGAGCAGCGGAATCATAATCCGCGTGTCGGGGGTTCAAGTCCCTCCTCCGCTACCACCGTTCCCCCCGACGCCCGTATGCGCATGTTGGGATAGAGGTTC
>PXDM01000096.1 GCA_003565055.1 Paracoccaceae bacterium | reverse complement strand
GGGCGCCCAGCCCCGGTTTGGTCACCTGCGGGGCGCGGGCCACGGCCAGGGCGCCGGCGGGCACATCCTCGGTCACGACCGAGCCCGAGCCGGTCATCGCCGCGTCGCCCACCCGCACCGGCGCCACCAGCATGGTGGCCGAGCCGATGAAGGCGTGGGCGCCGATGACGGTACGGTGCTTCGAGACGCCGTCATAGTTGCAGGTGACGGTGCCGGCGCCGATGTTGGCGGCCTCGCCGACCTCGGCATCGCCGACATAGGTGAGGTGATTGATCTTGGCGCCTTCGGCCACCAGCGCGTTCTTGACCTCGACGAAATTGCCGATGCGGACATCTTCGGCAAGTTCCGCCCCCGGTCGCAGCCGCGCATAGGGGCCGATGACAGCGCCCCGGCTGACATGGCAGCCTTCCAGATGGCTGAAAGCGCGCACGGTCGCGCCGCTCTCAATCGTGACACCGGGGCCGAAGACCACGAATTGTTCGACCACCGCATCGCGGCCCAGATAAGTGTCTTGCGCGAAATAAACCGTCTCGGGCGCGCTCAGCGTCACGCCATTGTCCAGCGCCTCGGCGCGCATCCGGGCCTGAAAGCGGGCCTCGGCCTCGGCCAGTTCCGCGCGCGTGTTGATGCCCAGCGTCTCGGCCTCATCGCAGCGCACGACGCCCGCGCTTAGGCCCCGGTCGCGGGCCAGCGCCACGATATCGGTGAGGTAATATTCGCCCGATGCATTGTCATTGCCCACCGCCGCGATCAAATCGAAAAGCGTCGCGCGGTCGGCGCAGATCACGCCGCTGTTGCACAGCCTGATGGCGCGCTCGGCATCCGTCGCGTCCTTGAACTCGACAATCCGCTCCAGCGCATCGCCGCTGACCACCAGCCGACCGTAGCGCCCCGGATCGGCGGCCTCGAAACCCAGCACAACCACGTCATGGGCAGCGCGGGCGGCCTGCATGCGCTGCAGCGTCTCAGGTCGGATGAAGGGCGTGTCGCCATAAAGCACGACCACATCACCCGACACCCCATCGAGCGCCGCGCGGGCCTGATCGACGGCATGAGCAGTGCCAAGCTGCTGTGATTGCGTGACGATCCGGGCTTTGTCATCCTCCTCGGCGATGACCCGCGCCACAGCTTCGCCGCCATGGCCCACAACCACGATGACATGCTCAGGTTCCAGAACGAGCCCCGCGCGCATGGCATGCAGCACCAGCGGCACAGCGCCGAGCGGATGTAACACCTTGGGCAGATCGGATTGCATGCGACTGCCCTGCCCGGCTGCCAGAATGATGAGTGAAACGGACATGACCTGCCCCTTGCCTGCTGAAATTGCCTCGATACTCTTGTCGCGCAGATACAGGGGATGACACAAGGGGCGCAAGGGTCACGTGTCATGTCACGCTGCAATACGCGCCGGAGCTTGACCGAGATCAACGCGGCGCGGTGGCTCTTCTGTCAGGCTCAGGCCGCGCAACAGGAAAGGAACGACCCGATGTATTCACGTATCGTTGTCGCCGTTGATCTGGAACATACCGCACAAGCGCAGGACCTGCTCGCGCGGGCTGTGGCGCTTTTGAACCGCGACGGCGAAATCCGGCTCATTCATGTGCTCGAAGAAGTGCCCGGCTATATCGCCGCTGAATTGCCCCGTGATCTGGCCGAGCGCCGCCGCGCCGAAGCCGCGGTGGAGCTGCGCACCATGATCGACCCTGACCAGCCCGTGCAAATCACCCATGAGGTGCGCCGTGGTGCGGCTTCCGGTCAGATCATCCAGGCCGCCGAGGATAGCGCAGCGGATCTGATCATGATCGCGAGCCACCGCCCCGGTCTGCGCGATTATTTCATTGGCTCGACGGCTGCCCGCGTGATACGCCATGCCAGATGTTCTGTTCTGGTTGAGCGCTGATTTCAAACGACAAAAAGGAAACTCCCATGTATAAATCCATCGTCATCGCCGCAGCCCTGTTCAATGACGGGGAAACGACACGCGCCGCGCTCGCCAAGGCTGGCGGCCTGCTCGATGCGGGCGGCACGGTCACGCTCGTCCATGTCATCGACGAAGTGCCTGGCTATGTCGCGGCCTCGATCCCGAAAACCCATATCAGCGCGCGCGTCGCCGATGTTCAAAACCAGCTCGATAGCATCGCCGCCGAAGGTAAGGGGATGACCGTCAAGACCGTCGTGCGCGAAGGCCAGCCGGCCGCCTCGATCCTTGGCGCGGCCAAGGAAGCAAATGCGGACCTGATCATGATCGCGAGCCACAAGCCCGGCCTGAGCGATTATTTCATCGGCTCGACCGCTGCGCGCATCGTGCGGCACGCGCCGATCTCGGTGTTGGTCACTCGCTGAGCCGCCCGCGCGCGATTGCTTTCGACAATCCCCTGTGCAATTCTGCCTTCCAAATCGCTTTGGAAGGCAGCGCGCGCTGCTGCATCACTGAAGGACATGATCCATGTATAAATCCATCATCGTCGCTGTGGCCCTGTTCAACAAAGGCGCCACGACGCGCAGCCTGATCGAGAAGGCCAACAAACTGATCGACGCAGACGGGTCGATCACGCTGGTGCATGTGCTCGATGAAGTGCCTGCCTATCTGACTGCCGCTGTGTCACGCGAACAGTTGTTGGCACATCGCGCGGCGCTGCGCGAGCAACTGGAATCGCTTGCCGCGGCGGCCAAGGCGAAAACTGTCGATATCGACATTCGCGGTGGCCGCCCCTCGGACAACATCATCGCCTGCGCCAAGGAAAGCGGCGCCGATCTGATCATGGTCGCCAGCCACAAGCCCGATATGAGCGATTATTTCATTGGCTCGACCGCCTCGCGCGTCGTGCGCCATTCGCCGATCTCGGTTCTGGTCGCACGCTGACGCAATCGCGCGTCGGGATGCCGCGATCTGACCGTCGCTTTGCGGCCTTGCGGGCTATCTGACCGCGGAGAGCTTCAGGAGGCAGAGCATGGCGGACGCGCTGGTGATCTTCACGCCCTCGGGCAAGCGCGGTCGGTTTGCTTTGGGAACGCCCGTCCTGACCGCGGCCCGACAACTGGGCGTTGATCTTGATTCCGTCTGCGGCGGGCGCGGCATCTGCTCGCGCTGTCAGATCACACCGGGATATGGTGATTTCTCGAAACATGGCGTGCGTGTTGCCCCCGATGCACTATCCGACTGGAACGCGGTCGAACAGCGCTACAAGGACAAGCGCGGGCTGATCGACGGGCGGCGGCTGGGCTGTCAGGCGCAGATCATGGGCGATGTCGTGATCGACGTGCCGCCTGAAAGCCAGGTCCATCGGCAGGTCGTGCGCAAGGCGGCCTCGGCCCGCGCGGTGACGATGGACCCGGCAACGCGGCTCTATCTGGTCGATGTGACAGAACCCGATATGCACGAGCCCTCGGGCGATCTGGAACGGCTTGCGCAGGCGTTGCGCAGCCAGTGGCAGATCCCCGAGATCACCGCAGGGCTGGACGTGCTGCGCAAGCTGCAGCCCACGCTCCGGCAGGGCAAGTGGCAGGTGACGGTCGCGCTGCACAAGGATCACCGCGACGGGCCGCATCGGGTGCTCGACCTCTGGCCGGGCCTCTACGAGGGCGGGCTTTACGGGCTGGCCATCGACCTCGGATCGACCACGATTGCCGCGCATCTCTGCGATCTGCGCAATGGCGCTGTCCTCCATTCGGCGGGTGTGATGAACCCGCAGATCCGCTTCGGCGAGGATCTGATGAGCCGCGTCAGCTACGCCATGATGAACCCCGGCGGCGATGTCGAGATGACACGCGCCGTGCGCGAGGGGCTTGATACGCTGGTGGCTGAGATCACCGTTGATGCACAGATCACCGCGCGCGAGATCATGGAAGCGGTGATCGTGTGCAACCCGGTCATGCATCACCTGCTCTTGGGCATCGACCCGGTGGAGCTGGGACAGGCCCCCTTTGCGCTGGCCACCTCCGACGCGCTGAACCTCGGCGCGCGCGATCTGGGGCTTTCGGCGCTGAACCCGTCGGCCCGCGCCTATCTCTTGCCCTGTATCGCGGGCCATGTCGGTGCGGATGCCGCTGCCGTCGCGCTGTCGGAAAGCCCCGAGACCTCTGACGATCTGGTGCTGGTCGTCGATGTCGGCACGAATGCCGAGATCCTGCTGGGCGACCGGCGGCAGGTGCTCGCCTGTTCCTCGCCCACAGGTCCGGCCTTTGAGGGCGCGCAGATCTCCGCAGGCCAGCGCGCAGCACCCGGCGCCATCGAGCGGCTGGAAATCGACCCCACAACCAAGGAGCCGCGCTTTCGCGTCATCGGCTGTGATCTGTGGTCAGATGAGGACGGTTTCGCGGAGGCCACGGCGCAGACCGGCATTACCGGCATCTGCGGATCGGGCATTATCGAGGCCGTGGCCGAAATGCGTATGGCGGGGCTTCTCGATGGCTCTGGGCTGATCGGCTCAGCGGCGCAGACCGGGACCGCGCGCTGCATCCCCGAGGGGCGCACCCATGCCTATCTGATCCATGACGCGACCGCGACAGGCGGGCCGCGAATCACTGTCACCCAAGGCGATATCCGCGCGATCCAGCTCGCGAAATCCGCGCTTTACGCGGGCGCGCGGCTCTTGATGGATGAAATCGGCACGGATCATGTGGACCGCGTCGTGCTCGCTGGGGCGTTCGGCGCGCATATCAGCCCGAAACACGCGATGGTGCTGGGCATGATCCCCGATGCGCCGCTTGACCAGGTCAAGAGCGCAGGCAATGCGGCAGGGACTGGCGCGCGGATTGCGCTGTGCAGCGTCGCAGCGCGTGCGGGGATCGAGGCGACCGTAAAACGCATCCACAAGGTCGAGACCGCCATTGCGCCACGATTTCAGGAGCATTTCGTCGCCGCCAACGCCTTGCCCCATGCAGTTGACAGTTTTCCGGAACTGAGCCGGATCGTGACCCTGCCGGAGGTGAATTTCAACGCCGGCGATGGCGAAGGCGGGCGGCGCAAACGCCGTCGCGGTTGAGGACATGAAAAAACCCGGATGCGGCGGGCGCATCCGGGTTTCAACCTGGTCAGCTCGGGTCGAGATCAGTTGCCTGTCATCTCGCGCAGACGATCCACAACTGTCTGGAGCAGTTCGGGATTGTCACCTGCGGATTGCAGCAGACCTTCAACGACACCGCGCTCCACCATGTTCAAGCCAGCGGCTTCGATCTGCGCGCGAATGGATTCGGGCGACAGGTCCACACCGAGTTCCTCGATTGCCAGCGCCTCTTCCACAGCGTCAGCAGTCTCTTCAGCGGCTTCCGGGGACAGTTCAGCCTCTGCCTCGTCAAGCGCGTCCTCAACGGCGGCCTCGCTACCTGCGTCGGTCGCGTCCTCTTCGCCGAGGATCTGATCAACTGTGTCCTCAACGGTTTCTGTGGTTGAATCGACAGCGCCTTCAACCGCCTCTTCGACAGTCTCGGCAGCTTCGTCAGCAACCTCTTCGAGCAGCTCCTCAGTGGTAGCTTCGTCCTCGACAGCTGCGGGTTCTTCAACTGCAGGTTCTTCAGCGACCTCAGCCTCTTCTTCGACAGGCTCTTCCACGATTTCGGGCTCTAGCGCTTCAGGTTCAGCGGCTTCAGGCTCGGCGACTTCAGGCTCAACGGCTTCCGGTGCCGCGACTTCCGGCTCGGCGGGCGCTTCGATCTCGGGTGCCATCACAGCGTCATCCTGACGCGACTGCAGGCCAAACCAGACACCAATCGCAGCAACAACCGCCGCAAGACCTATGAGAACGCTCTTATTCATCGTCTCTTCCTTCTGAACAGAGATACAATTGGCGCGGGTATGACAGGATTCGATCTGGTTGCAAAGTCAAGTTTGCTGCGGCTGCAAAAACAAGCGCGTTATTGCGTATGGGGCTTGATCTTCGCGCTTGAATCGCCGATGCGCCAGCCTTAATCTACCTCACCAGTTGAAACAGCATCAAGGAGCGCTCCCATAGCCCGCAGACCGCATAATGCCCCGCCGCAACGCGATACCGGACCCCGCGTCAATGACCGTATCCGCGCGCAAGAAATCCGCCTTATCGGGGCAGAGGGTGAAAATCTGGGGGTCGTGCCCCCGTCAAAAGCGCTTGCACTGGCCGAAGAGGCCGGGCTGGACTTGGTCGAAATCTCGCCCAATGCAAACCCGCCGGTCTGCAAGATCATGGATTTCGGCAAATACAAATATGAGCTTCAGAAGCGCGAGGCTGAGGCCCGCAAGAACCAGAAGATCATCGAGATCAAGGAAGTCAAATTCCGGCCCAACACCGATACGCATGATTACGACGTGAAAATGCGAAATGTGATGCGGTTTCTCGAAGCGGGTGACAAGGTCAAGGTGACCCTGCGCTTCCGGGGCCGCGAGATGGCGCATCAGGATATCGGCGCGCAGCTTCTGCAGCGTGTGGCGGCAGATATCGACGAGATCGGCAAGGTCGAGAACATGCCGAAGATGGAAGGGCGGCAGATGATCATGATGATCGCGCCGCGCTGAATAAAAAGTTTCTGGAGAAGACAACCCGCCGCAACACGGCGGGTTTTTTCATGCCTGTGCGATCAGAGCAGAGCATGCCCTGCCTTGCCCAGGCCTAGCCTGCCCGCCCGGAGCGTTGGGG
>PXDM01000090.1 GCA_003565055.1 Paracoccaceae bacterium | reverse complement strand
CGGCTGCAACTGCACGCGCTGGCCTACAACCTGGCCACATTCCTGCGCTGCATCGAACTGCCCGAGGCCATGGTCGACTGGTCGCTGACCAGCCTGCAACTGAAGCTGATCAAGATCGGGGCACGTGTCGTCCGCCATGCCCGCGCCATCACCTTCCAGCTGGCCGAGGTGGCCGTCACCGGCCCGATGGTCCGCGCCATCCTCGCCGCTATCTGCCGATTGCGATTGCCACCCCTATGCGCATGATCGCGATCCACGCTCAAACTGAACGAAAGCGGCTGGACAGGTCTGTCCGCTGCGCTGAAAAACGCCGCCGCCAGGCAAGCACGCTTCGGTTTCGTGGCGCGATCCACCCGGTTCCAGCAGTCTGCGCGACTGCACACCGCGCACAGGGCGAAAAAAGATTGTTCAGAGGGCAGAATCAGGCGACATTGACGTCAAACAGCACGCCACTTGGGGAATGTCGGCTAGAGAGAAGAATTGACTGAAAGCTTCGGACTACCTACGTTTCCTCTAACAATTAGATGGTAGGACTGCCGTGCAGCTATGTGACTGGTGTCAGCATGCCCAAGATGATCAGATTGGGCAGGGCAAAGGAATTGTTTATGGAAACCTTCAGCATTCGCACCGGTTTAATTTGATTAAGCCATGGGGCTTTGATTCAGCCAATGCAGCTTTTGGAAAAGTTGCACCTAGCACGGTAACTTCTAGCGTAAGAAGCTCGACTTTTGGGGTTGCTCCTTTTCTATTGAGATACGCTGTGCAACGCCAAGATCCGAAGCGCCTCGCTGCCGGTGAGGATTTTCGGCTTTCGGGCCCAGAGGTGAAGAGTGACAGCCGCAGACTACTGATCTCATGCTGGATAAGATCTGAGGATATCGTCACACGTTCAACTTCAGCCACGCTCCCCGCCGCGCCGATTACAGCTGCTAAGAGAAAAGTGTCAAGTGCACCGGACATCAGATGGTTGTCATTACCGGACAATTTACTTCAGTTTCTACAGGCTGAGACCGCAACAGGAACTCTTTCGCAGGCGGACTTCGTGTCGTTTCTCGTCACTGGACTGGGACTGCGTCTGAACTATAGAAGTAATCAAGAGATTGCTTTCACTATTCAAGGATATCGCGTCAGAGCCGGCTGCTCGTCGCGGAGACCAAACGCCCTATCGGAAGGCTACCCCGAGAAATTCTGCGAGGTTTCGCCTTACGGCAGTTTTGGCGCAACGGCTGACAATAGAACGGGCAAATCGGCGCTACCTGAAACTGTCGCATTCCTGGACGATTTGGAGAGTGTGAACCAATCTGACCCAGATTATGCCTCATTTGCGAGGAAAATTGAAGCTATGGTTGGGCTGCCGAAGACAACCTCCGGGGCAATCGAAGGGAGATTTCCTGCCATTACCTATACTGATCGTTCAAATCCCGTTGTTTCGCGAAATGAGTTGATGCGCCGCCTGCGCCGCTCGGTGGGGCCAGAGTACAATGAGCATTGTACCAGTGTAGCACCGGCGTCTCGTATCTGCGGAGCAAGGCTCCGTCAGGCTTGCCGATGATTAGCGCTGCTTCACAGTCAATGCTTGGTGCCGTTTATTCGGCGGATCTTCGCGAACTCGGCGCCGACGGTTTTCAGAAATGGCTGACAAATTGCTATTCCGGCCATGAACCGAAACTCATTGGCCCGCATTTTATCGATGAAGAGTTGGACTTTCAGCCATTTGGCGACGTGTTTGCAAAAGTCATACCCGAATTATCCGACGAGGAAGTCGCCATTGCTCGCGCGGGCTCAGCTTGTGCGTTCAAGTCTTTCAGGAAAGACAAATCAACGTATGAGGGGCTCTACAATCTGGCCAGGCTCGCTGAAGCGCTTCAGCATGAACACGCTTCCGATACGATCTTTGAGATTTTGAGCGGGGCTTTTGATGCGGGCAGTGAAGACGCGCCAAATTATTCCGAGGCGTACTATCTCCGCGAAACTTTGGAGGTGCTTTTCAGGCTTGTGGCTATGTCGCGCGAGGCCCCAAGCAACAAGAAAACCATCTGCGCGTGGGCGTTTCGTCTCGCCACAGAGTCGCCGTACCCCAAGAAACTGAAATTCGCTCTGGCTCCACTATACGTGATGGGGCGTCTGCATGCTCGGGACGCAGCGCCATCCCGAGCAAAAGAAACTTTCTGGGCAAACAGGCTCGACGGATCCCTCTTGGAGGGGTTCAGAGAAGACAATGATTTGTTCCACGAGTTCTATTTTTTCGAATGGGAAGGGGAATATTTCCCATACGATGTGGAAAGATTGCGACTCGAAATGCTAAATTGGCTTTCTTCCGGGACAACTGTGCAGTCCGAAAGGAAAGACGCTGACTCTGCGGTTGTTCAAATCGTCTCACTCAGGACCAGATACGCCGGGAGACCGCCGTTGGGCGAAGAAGGCAAAATAAGCGCTACGTCTGGCCGTCTTGGGGCGCATTCCAAAACAACCCCCAAGCAACTCCTTGGTGCCATTGAAGGTCAGTTGGGATGAACGAGCGGCAGGGTCAGGACATCTTTTCTAACGAAGAGCTAGAGCAGGGTGCAGCCCTTCTCCGCGCGTACCCAAAACGTGTCATCACACCTGCTATCCGGTTTCACACAGCCCTGAATGGGCTGATCATGGATGCGAACCGCAGCCAGAAACAGGAAAGCAGCAATGCGATCTTGGCCCTCGATTCCGTAGAGATCATTGCCCTTGTTAGCCATTCACGGTCACAACATAACGCGTTCACCTTCAATGGTCTGATTGCTGGTGACAAAGATTGGGACGCTCAGGTTGAAGACCTCGACCACCTGATATCGCACTGGCTTGTCGCGGCTCCGCGCCGGCCGTTCATTCTGCTGGACAGTTACGCGCATGAAATTCAGGATGTTTGGAGCGCCATCGAAAACCAAAATCGAGGTGACCAAAGGGGCCTTTTCCCGGAGATTGATAGAGCAGAAGCAATTGATTTCGCTCCTGAGGCTCTGGAACGCATCCGGGACTACATAGTCAGCCCGCAGACAGACGCACAGATATTGGCGGAGTTTGAGCAATTCCGTGATGACTTCATGCCAAGCTGGAGCATGAGTATCGTCAAGTCGCTGATCGGGCGCAGAACGACGATCCAGAAACTTGGCGAGGTTTTCCGCTCCTCTGATTACGTCTACCTCCGCGGACCGGAGTTTGAAAATCGATCGGTCGCGCGCGCGATTGCAAATTTTGACTGGGACGGTTTTCAGGATTTTGTCGCCGACCCGAAGGTCGCACTGGAATTCGAGGGCGTACGTTCGGCAATTGCGAAACTCGCTAGTGTGCCGAAGTTTGGCAAAGACCTAGAGGCCGTCACGGTCGTCGCCGAAAATGACGCGCTCGCCTTCGCTGACATCCACACGGTGAATACTTTCCTGCGCAAGACCGGACACCAAGAACGCGTGGAACTCGTTACCCGTAGCTCGCTTTTGGCCAATATTCTGAGTGTTTTGCCCGCGGGGCACCTCGACGTACCTTTGCGCCACCCATTGCTCCTGCCCGACGTTTTCGAGTTCGACGAGGGCGCGCTGAGTGCGATCACTGAGATTTCGCAGCGGTTCGACGCGGTGATGACGCCCTATTTGGAAGACTATGAGGATGGGTACTCAGACGGGCCGCGGAAACAGGAAGAGAAAGATCTCGAGAACACGAAGGAGATCGCACGAGATCTTGTTCGTTGGCTTCGGGACACAGCCGTAGCGCAGGTCTCAAGGAAACAGGGGGTATTGGATAGAGTTCAGTTCCAGTCGGCGAGGACCGTCAAGAACTGGGACCGAAGCGAGACCGTTACAGTAATCCGAGAAATCTTTGATGCATTAATACAAAGCCTTGAGGATCCGACAAACCCTTTCACGACCACAACCCTTAAAGACTTGGCGCGCAGAAACCGCGATATGGCGAGCGCCATCTGGGAACGAACGCTAAATAGCGAGGAGCTGGTCGCGCGAACTCTGAAGATCGATTCGAAGCAATTGACGCCAGTCCCGGTGATGGCCTTGCGCATTCTTCATCAGGAATTTACCCGACTCTTTTTCTTGTATTCGGAGAAAGGCCGTGCACTTTTGGAAGGTAAATTCCTAGAGCGAGCGCCAGGGGGGCAACGGCCTAATGCTCGTACAGAAGTCGAGGTGGCTCTCAGCCGCGCAGACACGCTGGACGAGTTCGATCGTTTGCTCGGTTCGCTGACAAATTCTTCCGGGAGTTCAGAAGATCGATGCTATCTTTATGATATCACGTTAGTGATATGTGCTGCGTTTGCCTCCAAGGGCGAGATGACCGCCGCCGCAAGCTTGGCTTCAACGGTGTTGCATCAGGTCTCTGTGGTGATGCGACGTCAGAGCCATGACCTGAAAAAGATTGAAGTGGTCGAAAGGCTCGCACTTCAGGAGCTATTCATTTTCCGCCATTACTGCGAACGCAGCACAGCCCTATCGAACTATTTCAAGAACAGGCGCCAACCTACCTATCAGTTCATGCGTGGGCTCTTGGAGAAAGATTTCGCTCGTGCTCAACGCGATCTCGATCGTGCGGCAGAACTGGACACGTCACTTGTGGGCGCAGAGGCTTCGAAACTTGTTCGCTCCGTGCGCCTTAGGCTAATTCACATGTCCGGTTGGATGGACATGTTTCTGATGACTGATACGATCGATGTGGAGAAGAATCGCGACGGGCCGGAACGCCCCTTGCGTAAGTTGGCCAGTCGGCGAGATATCTGGGCAGCTGTAGGATACGCTAAGGAATGCTTGGACGATTTAAAGAGCGTGCATTTACTGGCACAGGCGTGCGACGAAAAAGAATGCGAACGTTTTCTGTCGCATCTTGAAGCCCGCATTCTTCAGAACGTAATCGTCATGTTTCTGGCATTAGTGTTCTCAAAGAACGTCCCCCTAATGGACCGCGTCTTGAGAGGAGAGCACCGAGTGCAGCCAGATCACATGTTAAAATTTGACGGGTATGCGAAGCATTGGGGCCGTTTAGAGGAATTGATCAGCCAATACCATTTCCAATTTAGGATTCGTGACTTATGCGATTTGGTTTTATCGGCGATCCGTGAAATTGATGCATTTCGGCATGCTGAGATTGACGAAATGGAGAAGCGTGAACGCTCGGCCGTGGTTTGGGCGCAAGTATTGAAGCGAATCTCAGACCAATACTGCGGCGATGTTGCTGCTGACGGGTTCTCCAAGCTGCTCGCCGAACACATTCTCAAAGGGATTGAATCAAAAGGTATAACGCGCGCTTGAGGTGGCGGCTCGACCGTGAGCTTTTTTGCCAATAGACCTTGGAATATGATTGGGCGGTGACCAGACAGCTGCGCGTGCCTCACGTTGCTGTCCAATCCTTATTCGGGACTCATTCTATAGCCCGAAGAACCGTATGCGTCATCAACCGCAGAAAAGGTGAGTTGCAGCCCCTTGCAACCGAAAATGGCTGCTTCGTGTTTGGATTTCTCAGCACGATATCAACGACTCGCGTCACGATACTCCAGCAGCTTTGGCTTTGGCGCAGGCCGCGACTCGATCAACATGTGCTCGATCGCCGACCGCCGCGACTCGCGGTCAAGCGTGTAGGTGTTCCGCCGGAACTCGACGCCGTCTAGCAAGGCTTTCAGATATCCCGCGACAGTGTCGGCTGCCATGATCAGTGTCGAGTCGAGCGTGTGCACGTAACGACTTGTGACCGAACCTTTCGCATGGCCGATCAGGGCCGCAATGGTGATCTCGGTGAAGCCCAAATCAGTGGCGATGCTGGCAAAGCTGTGTCGGAGCACATGCGGTGTCACATCCCAGAGTGGTGTGTCGGTCAGCAGCTTCTTCCAGCTTTGAGGGAAGTTGCCCACCGCGTTGTCGACGCCTTGGCCGGGAAAGACAAAGGTGCCGGTTCGCTTTGATCGCTTGCTTTCCAGGTATTCGATGACGGGAAGCCCGATCGGGCGCACCGACGCGCCTTCCTTGCTGTCGATCAGACGCAGGCAGCTTCCTTCGATGTCGATCTCGCTCCATCTGAGATTGATGATCTCCCCGCGGCGGCAGCCGGTCACTGCGAGGATCCAGAGGATCTCGCCATGTAGGCGATAGTGGTCGCTCTTCTGCGCCTGTCGCAGAATGCCGCCCAGGATCCGGTATTCCGCCTCGCTCAGCCGCCGGTCGCGCACCTGGTATTTCGGTTTGCGCAAGCCATGGGTCGGGTTGTGATCGATCACACCGGCTTCCACCGCGTAGGAGAATATCCCGTCATCGACCAGCTGCGCGCGGTGTTTCGCCAGCCCGAGATCGTGGCGGGGACGTGGAAGGCGGCGCGCGCCCATGCCGACGACATCACCGAAGCCGATGCCCGCGCCGCCCTGCAGCAGCTCGACCCGCTGTGGGACGAGCTCTTCCCCGCCGAGCAGGCGCGCATCGTTGCGCTGCTGGTCGAACGCGTGGAGATCGGCACAGACGGGTTGGACGTCCGGCTGCGCGTCGATGGGCTGAGCGGTCTGGCCCGCGAGATGCTGGCCGGTGGAATCGGAGAAGTTGCGTGACACGCGGCGCGCCAGTCCCCGACACCGTGACACTCCACGTCCCGTTCCGCATCGTGAAGCGGGGCGGGCGGAAAGAGATGCAGTTACCAGAAGGCGCGGCGCACTCGCGGCGGACCGACAACACGCTGGTAAAGGCACTGGCTCGCGCGTTCCGCTGGAAACGGATGCTGGAGTCGGGTGAGTTCGCTACCATCGCCGAACTGGCCGATCTAGAGGGCATCGCGCCCTCCTACATAACCCGCGTCCTGCGGCTCACGCTGCTCGCGCCCGACCTCGTCGAGGCGTTGTTGGACGCTAGGCAGGGGCCTGAAGTGACGCTGGTGCGCCTACTGGAGCAATTACCCGAGAATTGGGCTGAGCAACGCCAAGATCTTTCATGATCTATTGGCGCCTAATGCTCTCGAAACGCCTTTTTTCTTCAGCACACTGGATTTCGGGTCTAGGCGAAGAAACTCAATTTCTGAAACTACGCCCCCTTGGCAACAACCACTTGAAACCGCACTGTTGAGCCGCACGAGGCAATGACTAACGGCATGTTGCCCTAATTCTACGCCTAGGAACCGACGACCAAGCTTAAGCGCGACAGCACCCGTCGTTCCTGAACCGAGAAAAGTATCCATAACAAGATCTCCCGGATTGCTCGCAATCTCGATAATTCGCCGCACGAGCTCTTCAGGCTTTGGCGTATCGAAGACGTCTTCTCCTGGAAACAGCTTGAGAACATTTTTCTTAGCGGAGTGAGTAGTTCCGACTTCATCAGCTGACCAAAGCGTATGAGGAGTGAGGCCAATATCCGACTCGAACAAATACTTCTTTCTCCTTGGCACCCCGTTTCCGCTTTTCCCGAACCAAACTCTACCTTGGGCAATCTCGTGTTCCATCCTCTCCTTCGTATATGCCCAACACCGGCCTGGAGGGAGTTTATGCCGACGGCCATTCGGTGCCATGACATCATAAAATTGGCTCGGTGTGGCGTGACCAGCCTGCACGTTCAGAGAGATCGATTGCCAAGGCCCCCGAGGATCGTTGTCAGGGTTTTTGTATCGAGCCTTCAGCTCCTCGCCGCCTGGCAGCTTATTCCGGAACCCCTTAAACGCCTTGTAATCTCTCGCGTAAACCAGCACGTACTCGTGATTATTTGAGAAAACCTTCCTATTCTCACGGGTTCGCCGGTGCTCCCACACAATTGAAGTGACGAAGTTTTCGCGCCCGAAAACACCATCAAGTGCAACCTTCAAGTAATGGACTTGGCGATCATCGATCGAGATCCAAATGCTACCAGATTGCGTCAGCGTGGACCTTAGCCGCCCCGCGTGCGCCGACATTTTCTCAATCCATACATCATGATCGTCTCGGTCCTCGTAGTGGGCGTAAGACTCGAGATTGTTGTATGGCGGGTCAATGTAGATACACTGCACAGACGATTTGATTTCTTCAGCGACTGTATCCAGCGCGCGATCGTTATCGCCATGTATGAGCACATTCCTGCCACCAAAAGGCAGCTTCCCCGGCGCTTCGCGCTGTTCCGAATGCTTGCTGGTCAAGTGAAGTTGGCCTCCAGAGTCAAACATTGCGCGCGCTCCTCGACGGACATATTGTGCTGGCATCCAGCGCCTTCACCAAATACTGTAGCACCTTACATCGACGCGCCCCAGGAAGACAAGGATGGACATGCCTCTTACTACCGGCGATCGCGGCTCCCAGACGACGGAATCAGAGCGCTGGAGGCCGATACACTACCTCGGCAGCAAGCTGCGGATTCTGGACAACATCCGCAAAGCGGTGAATGACCTGTCGACGGAGCGCAGCCCAGTCTGCGATCTGTTTGCAGGTTCGGGTACCGTATCGGCGGCTCTGGCACAAGACCGGCGCGTCACCTCAGTGGATGTACAAGAGTACGCAAGGGTCATCTGCTCTGCGATCCTCCAGCCCGCATGCTTTGATGTAGAACGTTTCCTGGCGCGAGCACTAGATGCAAAAGACGTTGCAACAAGAAACGGTTTGCTCTGGGCCGCAGAGCCGTTGGTTCAGTATGAAACACGCTGCTTAGAAGCAGCGGCGATTGGCAACCTCGAGCCCCTCTGCGAGCTCTTGGAAGCAGGCTCACTTGTGACGATCTCAAATGACCGGATAAATTCCTTAAGCGCCGAATTGGCGAAAGCTATAATCCAGACGAACGCCAGGCTTAATTCAGTCGACCTAAACGACACAGTTCAATCGGTCGCTCTTCGGCACTTTGGTGGAACGTACTTTTCGTTCAGACAAGCCGCCGAATTAGACATCCTGCTCAATGAAATTGCACAGCTTCCTTTGCATGCTCAAGACATTGGGAAGGCGAGCGTTCTCTCGACGGCAAGCCAGATAGTAAATACAATCGGCAAACAATTCGCACAACCGCTCAGGCCACGAAACAAGAACGGTACTGTGAAGAAGACACTCCATAAGCTAGTTTCGCGGGATCGTGAAAAAGACACCTTCTTGGAATTCAAGAAGGCAATAGATAAATATATGTCTATTAAGCGTACTGCGTTTGAGCACAAAGCCATTCGAGCTGATTATAGAGATTTCATCACCAAGCTGGAAGGGTTCAACGGAGTAGTATATGCTGACCCACCATATACCCGCGATCATTATAGTCGATTCTATCACGTTTTGGAGACACTGGCCTTGAGGGACAACCCAAAGGTTTCGGTGAACAAAGCGCATGGAAGAACTATGCTTAGTCGTGGTGTATATCGTCTGGAACGTCACCAATCGCCGTTTTGTATCAAGTCTCTTGCGCCAGATGCCTTTTCTAATCTTTTTCAGGCGCTAGCGCTGAATGGCAACCCACTCGTGCTTTCGTATTCGCCGTATGCGGCGGAAAAGAATGCACACCCACGGGTTATGAAGGTCGAGGACATCGAGCCGTTGGCAAGAAAATTCTTCTCACTCGTAGAAATCCGGGTGTCGGAAAACATATCGCACAGCAGACTCAATAAAACTGAACTGAATAAGGAAATCGCAAAAAATGCGGAAATCCTGTTTGTTTGTCGACCGTAAATGCAGAACAGTTCAGAAAGGGGCTTCGGTCCACGCCGCTCGCACAGCCATCAAATCAGTTACAATGCGCTTGAGGTGATGGCTTGGACCGCTATATTCCCGAGCAAGGAGTGCAGACATTTGCGTGTGCCCTGCATTATGGGGTAGGAGCACTCTATAACGAAATTGACGATACGCGTCCTTGACAAACACCCCAATTGGACGGCCGCTGTCAGGATCAGGATAGGTAATTCCCGAAACCGACGCGAGTTCGAACCGGTAGTTCTGGCTCTTCACGGGAACAAAGGGGGGCTGCTCCAGCACGCCTTCGGAACCATCCGCTTCTACAGGAATTAAGTCGATGTGTGAGCCAGCGTCAACCTCGAAGAAGTCTTGAATAATGCCGATTGGAAAGTTTGCTTGCTTCCACCGCGGTCCAGCGCCAATCTCCGATATGAGGACAGGCGGTGCCGTCGTCGCCGACTCGCCTGAAGTGGCTTCGGTTTCAGTATCTGACTGCTCGGCTGCATCTGTATCTTCAGTGGTAGCTGTCTGAGCGCTAGGTTCGCTGACCTGCTCATCACTGCCGCTGGGCTTTACCAGCGGTGTAATTTGAACAAGTGGAACAAGTCTTGGCCTTCGGTTAGTCGACGTTCCGGAGACTCCGCTGTTTGCCTGCCGGACCCGAGGCACAGCCCGCAAGAGACCTTCACCGACAAGTCCGTCAATATCAGCAGCACTGCTCAGCAAGCGCACAAAAGGTCGCTCACCCGAGAAATAAGCATCGATACTTTCGGCTACACTTTCGGCCAGGGATCCATTGTCACCTTCTTTGGTGTCCGTAAGAACACCTGCTTCAATGTTTAGGCCACCGATACCAGCTGGCGTCAGATTAGCAGATCCGACATAGGCGGCCTGCGAGTCATCTTTTCGACGCAAGTGATACGCTTTGGGATGAAACAATCCCCCCGCGCAGATTGCCAGCGCGATTTGCGTAGTCGCTGATGGTCCCGAAGTAATTTCACACAAAAGCGCCACATCAGCGGCAAGTGTGTCGCAGTCATTAGACCCAATGACGACTCTGATTAGCCGCTCCTGACGCGCCAACTCTTCAAGCACAGGAACAAACGGCACCAAGCCGTTTATACTGAAATACCCAGACTGAAGGCGAAATTCAGCTACATCGCCTGCGTTCTCTTTGAGCAGCCAAGTGGCCAACGCATCTTCAGGATCGCGCGAACCGGTGTCTATGTATCTCACGGAACCCCACAGAGCTGCGAATCATCATCAAAAGATGTCGCACACACGCGTGTGGCACAAGGGGAGCGTCCCTCTCCTTCGGTTTGCCCGCTGTCGCCGAATACGATTGGCGCGCTTGCAACGTCGATGTTGCGGGCTCCTCACTGAAGTCTGAATTCGAAGCAGCTAAATCAGCGACTTCGGTCACAACGCTTAGGCCGCACCTGAAGGCTGATGGTTCCCCTGAACGTAACCGTCGACAACCAATGAAGAGCGCATAGCCCAAGTTGGCGCCAAAGCGATGAAAGAAGCTAGTGCAGGGCCTTGTGCACTTTCGATTTCGGTTCCTTCTTGCGAACGCCACTGGCATCGAAGTGTTCAGCTGCGGTCTGGAAAAACAACGCATTTTCATGTTGTTGCAAGCTCTTCACCAAACCGGCGCAGTCATGAGGTCCAGAGAATATCGGCCCTGAGAGACCGCTTCCGGGCCTCCTGGCGTGGATGCCAGTGCTCAGCCCCACCCGCGTAACCCTCGAAAACAACGGAAAAATCCGGCCGCAGCCGGATCGGGAGAACGCTTTCGCGGGGGCAAGTGGCGGAGGGGATGGGTCTGAAATCCAACCTTCTCTGGCTCGCAAGTTATTGATTTTATTATACCTCGAACTTGGTTCGAATCCCGACCGATGGAAATGCGACTGAGGTCCAACTGGACACTCTCATCTACCCTCGCCCTCGCAGCCCACCTGCGTCAGCATTACTCGTTGCGTCCAAAAATGGGACCCCATCCCTTCGACCCAAAGCTTGCGGACCTCAGCGGCGAACAACGGACCGAAGCGATGCCACTAGAACCGCAAAGTTTCATGGCTCACATCGACGCCACGCTCATGGAGCAAGTCCTCAACGTTCCGAAGGGACAGCGGGAAGCGGACATACAACATCACCGCGAGACGGATGATCTCGGGGCTCGTCTTGAAATAGCGGAAGGGACTGCTTTTGGTCACGTGCCGAAGCTTGTGGCGCTCTGCCCGGGCTCAAGCCTGGTTCTTTTGACAGGGCCTTCGCATTTGTCTGACAGCACGCGTCGAAGACTCCGCTACTGATACGAAGCGCCCTGAATGAAAGACCAATGCGGCATCCGGCCCGGATCGATTTCGACGCCAAGCCCCGGTCCTTCGGGGACTTCTATCATGCCGTCGACCACCGGAATCCGGGTGCCGAACTCATCCCGGAATCCGTTGACGGGCGACACGTCCGCTTCGTAGATAAAGGCATTCGGGGCAGCACTCAGGCAATGCAGCGTGGCGGCGGTCGACAGGACCGATGCGCTGGTATGCGGCGCGAAGCGCAGGTGCCAGGCATCCGCCATCGCGGCGATCTTCATCAACTCGGTGATGCCGCCGGTCTTGCAGGCGTCGGCTTGGACGAACTGGATCAGTTGCTCCGAGACGAGTTCCCGCAATTCGTTTCGGGTGAAGTGGTTTTCTCCTGCCGCAAGCGGAATGTCCGTCACCTCCTTGAGGCGGCGATAGGCAGGCAGATTGTCGGGGGTGAAGGGCTCTTCCATCCAGATCAGGCGCCCGGCTTCGCAGATTTCGACGATCCCGGCCAAGTCGCCGGTCGACCATCGGGTGCCGGCATCGGCCGCGATCGTCAGGTCGGGGAAAGCATTCCGCACGGCGCGGACGCGGGCCAAGTCGCGTGCAATGGTATCGCCGATGCGCAGCTTCACCATGTCGTAGCCTTGGGACACGTAGCTTTCTACCTCGCGGCACAGCTCCGCTTCCGGCTGGAACCCGAGGCTGATCCCGCCAGCATAGGCGCGGATCGGTTTGCGTTCACCGCCCAGCAGTCGCCACACTGGTTGCCCCATCGCCTTTCCGCGAATGTCCCACAGCGCGAGGTCCACGCCGGACAGCCCGATGACGGCGGCGGCGCCCGGCCCGTGAGTGGCTACGAAGCGGTTCCATGCCTTGTTCCAGATCACCTCGGTCGCCAGGGCATCCATGCCCATGATCAGGGGGCCAAGTGCGTCGTTGATGAAGGCGGCGATGGTGCTGGGGGTCTGGGCATGATGCGCCTCGCCCCAGCCGACGACGCCATCCGTCGTCTCGATGCGCACCAGCACCATGTCGCGCTTGGCCGACCGTCCGACCGCGAATGTGGCTCCGCCGGGCGTAGGGCAGGAAAGGGGAATGGCCTGAACGCTGCGGATATGGGTCATGATCTCATCCTTTGACGGCGCCGCCGCCAACGCCGGAGACGAGTTGCTTCTGAAGCAGGAAGAAGACCAGGAGGATGGGCATGGCGGTCAGTACGCCGCCGGCCATCAGCATGCCCCAATCGGTCGTGTACTGGCCGATGAGGCGTGACAGACCAAGCGGCAGGGTCCGGTTGCGCTCACTGATCAGGAAGGTCGAGGCGTACAGGAATTCGTTCCATGAGTGGATCATCACCCACGTCGCGACCGCCACGATACCGGGCCGAGCCATCGGCACGATCACCTTCCAGAAGGCCTGCCACCGGGTGCAGCCATCCATTCGAGCGGCATCTTCCAGGCTGTGCGGGACCTGCGAAAAAAATCCGCGCATCAGCCAGACGCACAGCGGCAGCATATAGCTCATGTAGACGGGGATAAGCCCCCAGATGCTGTCGAGCCAACCGAAGAAGCGAAGCTGCATGTAGAACGGGATGAGCAGCAGGACGGCCGGAAACATCTGCCCGTAGAGCATCAACAACGGCAGGGCAGTCGACCCGCGGAACCTGTGCCTTGCCATCGCATAGCCTGCCATGAGTGCTATTGCGACGCATAAAATGGTAACCGCGCCGGTCAGCCAGAGGCTGTTCAGCGCGAAGCGCCAGAACTGGGCACCCACAATGAGGTCCACGTAGTTCTGCAGCGTAATTGCGTTGGGCAGGAACTCGGGCGGCGTCCGGGAAAGCTCGTCCCTCGGGCGGATCGAGGTTACCACCATCCAGTAGAAGGGAAAGACGGCCCAGACGAAGGCGATCCACAGCCCTGCATAGCGTAGCGTCCGCCAGATCCAAGACGGAACGATCCGGCGTCGGCGTCGGCGTCGGGAGCGCATCTCGATGTCGGCCTGCACGGTCACGTCAGCGATCCTCTCGTGCCTGGATCAGCAACAGATATACGGTCGTGGCCACGACCAGACCGACGAAGATCAGCGTTGCCACAGCGGAGGCCATGCCGAAATCGTACCGTTGGAACCCGTATTTGTAGGCCAGCGTGAACAGGATTTCCGATGAGTTCAAAGGCCCACCCTCGGTCATCAGCCAGATGGCGTTGAAGTTGTTGACTGTCAGGATGAAGGTCAGCACCGCAGCGATGGCGAAGGACAGCCGGATCTGCGGCAGGATCACGTACCACAAGCGCCTCCATCCACTCGCGCCGTCCATCTCGGCGGCTTCAAGAACGGAATCCGGCACCAGTTGAAGTGCGGCCAGCAGCAGCAGCATGACGAAGGGCGTGCCTTTCCAGATGCTCTCGATCGTCACGGCAAGAAGCGCCGTCTGCGTATCGCCCAGCCAGCTGTGATAGGAATCCAGCAGGTTGATGCGGACCATCAGTTCGTTGAAAATTCCGACTGTCGGGTCATACATCCAGCGCCAGGTCAGGACTGCCACGACCGAAGGAATGACCCAAGGCACGAGGATTCCTGCCCGGAAGAACCCAAGCCCCGGCAGCCGGTTGCGCAGCATCAGGGCCAGGCCAAGGCCCAGGCCCAGCTGGAAAACGACATTGAGGACCACCCAGACCAACGTGTTGAGGCTGGTTTGCAAAAAGACCGGATCGGCGAAGACACGACGATAGTTGTCCAGCCCCGCCCAGGTGACGGTATCGGTGTTCAGGGTGCGGGTGGTGACGTGCATGAACGACGACAGGATCCCGCTGACCACCGGGTAGACAACGACGGCAACCACAACGATCACCGCGGGCAGGACAAGAAGGTATGGATAGATCCGCGCACCGCGCCCGGATTCGAAGACCGCCGACCAGGTTGGCCGGGGTCGTTCGCGACCGGACTTTGCAATGCGCGGAGTCATTGTCACTGGTTCAGCAGCGTTGTGATTGCGGCCGCGGCGGTGTCCATCGCCTCTTGCGGCGGGGTTCCCCGGAGGACGGAATCCCAGGCATTGCCAAAGATCTCGGAATGGATCTGACCCCAAGACGCCACGACCGGCCGGGAATGGCCGTACTGGACCTGTTCGACGAACGGTCTCATCTGATCGGACAACGCATCGGAACTTTCGAGGGCATAGGCCGACAGGCGGTTGTATTCGGCCATCAGGTCCGGGTTGCGCTCACCGGTGAGCCAGCGGATCAGTTCCCACGCCGCGTCTGGGCTGTCGCTAGCCGCGTTCATGGCGATGTTGTACCCGCCGATGACCGTTGCCCGCTCGGCCCCGGCCGGCAGTGGATGGATCGAATAGTTCAGGTCGGGGTTGCCCTGGTCCAGGGGACGGATCGCCCAGTCGCCGCTGATCAGCATGCCTGCGCGTTCTTGAATGAAGGGCGCGTTCACCTCGTCCCATGACGTCGCGGTCAGTACGCTTTCGGGCAGAGCCCCCTCGTCGGTGTAGAGGTCCGACAGGAACTCGACCGCCGAGACAGCTTCCGGCTCGGCCACGCGAACGTTGCCTTCCTCGTCGATGATTTCGCCGCCAGCCTGCCAGATGAAGCTGTAGAGCTGGAAGGCGCCGGTCCGGTTGCTGCCGAGCGTCAGGCCGTAGGTGCCGGCCTCGGCGTCGGTCATGGCGACGGCGGCCGCGTGCATGTCTTCCCAAGTGGTCGGCGCGGCATCGATACCCGCTTCCGACAGCATGTCGTCGTTCACGTAGAGCGCCACGTTGTTGGTGTAGAGCGGCAGGGCATATTGGCGTTGCTGATAGCGGCCCGAGGCCAGGGGGCCGGGCTGATATTCGTTCGACACCTCGCTGGTGCGCTCCGTCACATCGGTCAGAAAGCCCGCATCGGCCATTGCTGCGACCCAAGCCAGGTCGACCGCCATCACGTCGGGGCCCGCGCCGCCGGTCAGGGCGACCGTCAGGTTGCGCTCAAGCTCGTTATGAGCGACCGATTGCACCTCGACGCTGTGTCCGGTCGCTTCCTCGAATGCTTCGATCTCGGCATAGATCGGCGCGTCTGGGCCGTCGGCCAGCGGGGCGTTCACCCAGAAGACCAGGTCGTCGGCCATGGCTGGCACGGCGATCATCGCCAGTGCGGTTGTCGTGGCAAGCAGTGAAAATCTTGTCATGTTCATCTCCTCCATTGGGTTCCCTTTCGGGATGATCTCCCCCCTTTTGCGGGGGCGTGTTTTTCCGTCCTTCAGGACGATTGCCGCCCCAAGGGGCGGATTTCGCTTCCGAACCAGTCGGGAAGCGTGCTGTCGCCGGGCGCAAAACCGCGCCCGACGACAAAAAACTCGACGTCGTCCCGGGCCGACGGGTCGGGCGCTCCCGGGGCGGGAAACGCCAATATGGTGTCCGCCTGTCCTCCTCCTCCGAGAGACAGTGGCAGCAGCGCATTCTGACGAACGAAGACGGGGATCAGATCCGGCGGGACATCACGGATGACCCAAGTCGGCCCGCTGACCCATTCGCCCCCGATCACATCCCACCAATCCCCCGGCGGCAGGTGGACGGCACGGATGTCACCGTAAAAAGCGACCGGGGCGACCAGCAGATCGGCCCCCAGCATGAACTGCTGGTCCCAATCGTTGACATCGCGCCAGTCGATCTCGGGGAAGGCCAGCGGCATCATGCGGATCAGAGGCGCCCCGCCGCCGGCGGCGACCTTTCCCTGCGCCCGAAAATAGGGCCCGAGCGCCAAGTGAAGCGCGGCATAGCGGCAGAAGCAATCGCGCGCTTCGGGGGACATGCGCCAAGGCTCCCGGCAGCCGAAACCGTGCAGCATCATCAGCGGGGTGAAGCATGCGAACTGCGTCCAGCGCATGAAGACCTGGGGCGTCGGTTCGCCGAAATACCCCGCAAGGTCGCTTCCCGTGAACGACCAGCCGCACAAAGACGCGCTTTGAACGGCCCGCACGGCCGCGGGAAGGCCCGTCTTGGGGCAGAAATCCGACGTCTGGTCGCCAGTCCAGATCGGCGTGCGGATCGCGGGCGCGCCAGAGCGGCTGATGATCGCTGGCGTGGCGCCGTCGAAGGCGTCGATGGTCGCCTGCAGGTAATGGCGGACAAAGGCATTGTGCCCCGTGCCGCCTGTTTCGCCGGAAAACAGAAATGCGTGGCGCGGCAATTGCTCGCCGAAATCGGCCTTGAAGCCGGAAATCCCGCGTGCCAGCAGCCCGCGCAGGGCGTCCGACCACCAAGCGGCGGCGTCGGGGTTTGAGAAATCGATCAACGCCGCGATTATGTTGGGATTTGCCCCGGGTCGACGGGTGATCGGGCGACCGTCTGCGTCGACGATCAGATAGCCCGCTTGCGATGCCATGTCGTGCGCACGGGTTCCGACGACGACCCAGGGACACAGCCACAGCCAGGTGCCCGTGCCTTCGACCTTCATCGCACTGACATCGGCCCAGCCATCGGGATGTTTGACCGGATCGAACTCGAAATCATGAATCTCGCCCGACCAGTAGGCGTCGAGCAGACGGATCCCCATCGGCAGTCCGAGTTCGAAAAAGCCTGCCCTGTCTTCTGCCACTTTGCCGGCATCCTGATGGCGCCAGTCGCCCGCTTTCCAGAGGCCGAAGAAGTCGTCGGGTGGCATCAGTGGCGGACCCAGCCTGCGGGTCAGTGCCGATTGCAGGGCGGGAAGATCGCCAGTATCGATCGCGATATCGGCGGTGTCGCCTTCAATCTGTATGCGCAGGATGCCCGGCTCCTGCGGTGCCCCGAGGTGGAAGACGGCCGGTGCCTCGCCTTTCAGCAGAACCGACCAGTTCTCCGATGTCGCGATCCACGGCAGGGGCAGATAGGTGCCAGCGCCCAAGCCGAAGTTTTCCAGGTAGTAGCGGATCGTCTGCCCGGACAGATCGAGCGCATCGAACCGTTCGCCGCCGCCCCAAGCCGAAAATCCGGTCTCGGGCACGGAAAAGGCGATCTGGAGCGCCACGGCGCCGGGCTGTGACAGATGCAACGACAGCCCTCCAGCTTCATCCCGGATCACCGAGACCGGTCCGTCATCCTCCCAGTTCGGGCTGACTTCGAACCAAAGCGCACCCGGCAAGCGCCAGCCGACCGAAAGCACATTCTCGACCCCGCGCGGTCGGGTCTGCCTGGCAAGAAGCTCAGCCATGCTTTGCCCCCGGTTCGTCAAGGGTCGCGCCCAGCATCTGCGCCAGCACGTCCGCAGCCTGACCCACCCGTCCGTAGACGGCGGTGACGTGATGCTCATACCCGGCCGCGACAAAGCCGCGAACCATGGCCTCGGCCCCGCCGCCATCAGGTCGGAAATACCCCGCGGCGCGGTTGGCGCCCGATCTTTCAGTCAGCATTTCCCCCTCGGCCACGAAGATGCGAAGCGCGCCGTCGGGCCGCAGCGACAATCGCACCAAAGTCATCGGTCCCGGTTTCAGCGGAAAGCTTTCCTGCTTCAGCGTTTCGTCAACATGGCGCGGACCGTCGGCCAGCCGGGGACTGACGCCGTAGTGCCACAGGACCAGTCGGTCGTTCGCCCGGTCCAGGCCCGAGATGTCGGTCAGGAACGGAAGCGACCCGGGCAGCATTGCGCGCAGGGCCAAGGCCGTGACGGCGGCCATCACGTCACCCTCGGGGGCGATCGGCACTGTACGGTCGCTCAACTCGCCGAGCGCGCCCCAAGTGCCGACGAAATCGTCGGCATACAAGATCTCTGGCCAGTCCCGGATCGCGATTGCATCGGCCACGACCGTGTCGAGCCCCGCCGCAAGACGCGCATATGTCCGGCCCATTTTTGCGCGCGCCGCCTGCTCGTCCGCCACTGCAAAGGTCGTGTCCGACCAGCGCCCGGCGGCCTCCTCCTCGGCTTGCGGGGTGGCGGTGCAATGTTTCAGGAACCCGGGCAGGGATGTCTGCTGGATCGTCGCGCCGATGGCCCCGAACAGGGCGGAGGGGGCCACCGCAAGGTTGGTGAACCAATCGGCATGGCTGCCGATCAGCGCGATGCGGGAGCCGCGAAGGGCCGCATGAGCCCGTGCGGCGGCGGCAAAGGCTTCGATGTCGGCGCCGACGGGCCCGCCGGGATCGCCGATCAGCACGCTGCACGTCCGTTCGAACCGCGCCAAGGTCGAGGCCCACAACTGCAGCCCGCACAGCGAGTTGGTGATGATCTCGCCCGGCTCTTCCAAGGCCCAGAGGGCGATCGGGATCGGCCGGTCGCCTATTGTTGCCAGCAGGTCGTGCAGGATTTCGGCCGTGGCGAAGGTAGCAAGCTGGACGATCAGCCCGGCGGTCCGATCCGGGTCGATCGCGGCCAACGCCTTTGCGCCGGTGGCGCGGTCTCTTGCCAGGACCTGCACCTGCTCGAAACAATCCGAGACACTGGCACTTCTTCGCATGTGCTCGCGCGCGGCACTCTCCGGGAACAGGGGCGAGCCGATGGTCAGCAGCATGATCTTGTCCGGTGCGTTCATGCCACGGCCTCGCCCGCCTGATCCAGGCCGCCAACCATTGGTGCGCCGTTTGCCACGAAGCGGTGTGCCGCGAAACACAATGCCGCTTTGGGATCGGCGCCCAGCGCGGGCGCCACGAAATCCAGTTGAACGCTCGACGCCTCGCCCAGCAGGCTTTCGCCGAGACCCTGCATGATTGCATCCCGCGCCATGTCGGGAAGCAGGGATGGCCAGCCGCCGATCCGGACCCGGTTGGTGACTTCAAGGTTCAGCGCGTTGCCCACGGCAACGCCAAGCAGGACCAACCGCTCATGTATCTCGGAGCCGCAGTTCGTCTTCGCCACCCGGGCCGCAATGGCAGCACTGTCGCCGGCACTGATGTCCAGTTCGGTTCCACCAAGGATCTGTGACATGGCCCCAAGCGACACGTAGGCCTCGAGACATCCGTGATGACCGCAACGGCAGGTCCGACCGCCGCGCTCGATGACCATGTGCCCTATCTCGTAAGGGCGGAAACTGTCGATCGCGCCGCCGCCATGCACCAGAGTTCCGGCTACGCCGTGTCCGACGAACAGGAACAGATGAGAATCTTCCTCGGGCGGATCTTGCCCAGCATAACGGCGCAATGCGGCCTGCGCGACGACCGAGTTCGTGATGTCCACTGGCAGGTCTCCCAGCCGGTCCGTCAGGAATTCGGCAAGGCGCTTGGAGTCCCAAGGCAGGATCGGGTTGCGCCGTCCGGGCAGGAACCCGGGGATCGCCAGTGCGGCCCGTCGCGGAACGATCCCGCGCTCATCTATCCACTCGCGCATCCGCGCGATGCCTTCATCAAAATGCAACTCGAAGTCGGCTTGGGCCAGGCGTGGCCCGACATCGGTCCGGTCGACATATTCCGCCGCACCGGAAAGTGGCCCGACACCAAAAGACAGCCTGTCATTGGCCAGTTCGAAACCGGCGACGCGAATATCTTTACTTACTGAAATAACCGAAGTCGGACCGCCCGCGTAGGGCGCTGCAATCCGTGATTCTTCGATCATCCCATCGACCCGAAGTTCGGACAGAATCCGCGACACGCTCGCCTCACTCAGGTTCGCTTGGCGGGCAATCTCTCCCCGAACCGCCGATTCGCTAAGCAGAATTGCCTCCAGTACAGCGGCCCGTGTTCCCTTTCGGTTGCGATTTGAAAGCGATTGGTTAGCGGCCGGCAGCATTCCCTGGGTCGTCCTTCATATCTTTACAGTAAGTAACGATTGTGCTTGAGTTTGCACATCATGTCAACGAGAGAGGCGCCTTTGGGACATTTGACGCTCAAACAGGTCGAGAAGCGGTTCGGTGGCTTCGTGGCGTTGCACGCCGTCGATCTCGAGGTCGAGGACGGTGAATTCCTGGTGCTCGTCGGCCCGTCCGGTTGCGGCAAGTCGACTTTGCTCCGCATCATTGCAGGGCTGGAGTCCGTGTCGTCGGGAGAGATCATGCTGGACGGCGAAAGCCTCAAGGATGTGCCGCCGCGCGACCGTGACATGGCGATGGTATTTCAGGACTACGCGCTTTACCCGCAAATGAGCGTGGCCGAGAATCTCGGTTTCGGCTTGAAGATGCGGGGGCGTCCGCGCGACGAAATCGCGGACAGGGTGGCCGCGGTGGCGGAGATACTGGAACTGACGCCGCTGCTGTTGCGGCGGCCCCGTGCCCTCTCGGGTGGCCAGCGGCAGCGCGTGGCCCTTGGCCGGGCGATGATCCGGTCCCCCGAGGTGTTTTTGCTGGACGAGCCATTGTCGAACCTCGACGCCAAGCTGCGCGTCGGGATGAGGATGGAGATCAGGCGCATCCAGAAACGGGTGGGCACGACTTCGATCTACGTGACGCACGATCAGGTCGAGGCGATGACCATGGCCGACCGTATCGTCGTGATGAAGGACGGCCGGATACAGCAGATCGGTGACCCGATGGAGATTTACGACCGACCCGCCAATTCCTTCGTGGGCACATTCATCGGCTCGCCCCCGATGAGCTTGATCGAAGCGGCCGTCGACGGCGGGATGCTGGTGTTCGACGACGGGGTGCGGGTGGCCCTGCCTGCGGACCGGGCCTCAGCCGTCGCATCGGTTGGCCGTGTTCTCGTGGGTCTGCGTGCCGAGCATGTGGAAATTGTTGCCCCCGGGAAAGGTGGCGCCGATTTCCGTTCGGATATCGGTCTGGTGGAAAATCACGGGCCGGAATCCATCGCGGTCGCCGTTCTTGGTGGGGTCGATATATTGGCTCGGGTGCCCTCGGGCGAGCTTGTGGCCGGGGCCAGTGATGTCGGTTTTCGGCTGCGCGCCGACCGGATCAGCCTGTTCGACATGGATGGCGGGGCGGCTCTTGTCTGATTTCGGGCCGATCTTGTGTGTCGGGCTGGTCATCGAAGACACCATCCTGAACGTGCCGGTGCTGCCTTCGGGCGGCGCAAAGCTATACGCCACCGCCCGTCATGTGACCGGGGGTGGCCCCGCCTCGAACGCGGCCGTGGCGATCAAGCGGCTGGGCGGCTCGGCTGTTTTTGCCGGGCGTTTGGGTAACGATGCAACCGGCGACAGGCTCGAGGCCGATCTGGCCGCCGAAGGCGTCCACTGCCAGATCAGGCGATATGCCGACATCGCCTCTCCCAGTTCGACGATCCTTGTCGATGACACAGGCGAACGGATGATCATCGCCCATACGCAGCCGTTTCCGGATGTCGCCGAAAATCTCGGCTTGCCGAAGGATTGTAGCGCCGTTCTTGCCGATCTTTCCTGGCCTGCCGGGGCCCTTGCGGCTGTCCGGGCGGCCGCGAAGATGGGCCTGCCCTCTGTGATAGACGCCGACGTGTCACGTCACCCGCCCGAGGTGCTGCTCCCGATCCTGGACGCCGCCAGCCATGTCGTCTTCTCGCGTGCCGGTTTGCGGGCGTTGTCGGACACGGCGGATATCGCCGACGGGCTTGGCCGCATGGCCCGGACCACACAGACGCTGCTGGCGGTCACCGATGGCGAACGAGGGACCTATGTCGCTGCCGCAGATGAGGTTGTGAATTTTCCTGCCCTTCCCGTTGCCGCGGTCGATACCACAGCCTCCGGTGATGCCTATCACGGGGCCCTCGCCCTGGCGTTGGTGCGCGGTGACGCCTGCGAAACGGCAATCGGATTTGCGACGCGAGTCGCTGCGATGAAATGCCTGCGGGCCGGGGGACGGGACGGACTTCCGCGCCTGCGGGACATGATGAACTTCACGGAGGAGAACCAATGAACGCCCCCCTGCAGACCGGCTCCAGTCGGCTTGACGAGAAACTCGCTCGAATTCGCAAGGACCCGTCGGGGTGTCGCGATTTTCTGATCTGCGATGCCAAGGATCCGGACATGGCCCGCGGGATCAATGCGTTGGGCCGCCATCCCGACGGGCGACGGCGCAGCAGGCAGGATTTTCTGGGGCTGGTGAAGGAGATCGTGGCTCAGGATATTGTCGACCTGGTTCTCCTGTCGCCCTTGAACCTGCACAGGCTGGCGGTTGAAGAGGACATTTTCGATGGCACTTCCGTGGCGCGGGCCGCGCGCGTCAATGACACTACCGAGATCTGGTTGGGGCGGCACTCTCGCTACCGGGAACATGCCTCGCGCCCGTTTCGGGGCGCTGATCTGGCGCAGGTGCTGGCCCTGTCCGGTGAGATCGTGCGCGGCGCCGATCTGGGGCTTTATAGTGTGACCTTCACCAACGACCTGGATGCCGACCTTGCCACACTGAACGCCTACAACGCGTTTCGGGCCGAATGCCGGGCGCTTGGGTTCCGGCACTTTCTGGAGGTGTTCAACCCCAACATCGGCAAGATGGACGCAGCTGATGTCGGGGCTTTTGTCAACGACTGCATTGTACGGACCCTCGCGGGCATGGATCGCAGTTCGGCGCCGGTATTTCTCAAGGTCGCCTACAACGGGCCTCGCGCCTTCGAGGAACTGGTGGATTATGACGACCAGACCATCATAGGCGTATTGGGCGGCGGCGCCGGTACGACGCGCGATACGTTCGAACTGCTCCACCATGTCCAGCGACGTGGCGGCCGCCTTGTGCTGTTCGGCCGCAAGATCAACCAGGCCGAGTCGCCGCTCGATCTGATCGAATTGTTGCGTCGGACGGCTGATGACGAAGTCACGCCGGAAGAGGCCGTGCGTGTATACCACGAGCGCCTGCAACAGAAGAAACTGGCCCCGTTGCGAACACTCGACGATGATAATGTCATTACAGAAAACGTGCTTCTTGGGTGAGGCTTTCGGAGAACAGGGTCAGACGGTCGTGTGAGACAAATCCGAACCAGTCTCAGCCAAGACAGTCTCGCCGTCCCCTATCTCGCGCAAAGTCCGCGCCACTCGGAGAGAGCAGCGGCGCGGTTCTGCTTGAAGTCGTTGCGTTTCGAGAGGCTGCGTTCCTGATTGAAATGGTTGCAGACGGAAGCGTGGACGGTGGCGAACTTCTGCAAACTTCGCATGCACCAAAACCGGAGCATGGCCCGCTCCCGCTGTATGAACCACACGCTTCACAAAAACCCGCAGATCCGCGCTTGGTGGCGCGTTACGGCATAATCTGTGAGCATCTCCGCGATCGCCGGTCCCTCCGGGAGCTGGCCCACCTCCTCGGCCGCCCACGCCTGGAACTCGCGGCCATACTCGACCACTGGTGGGCAGACGGTCGCGACGCCCCCGTCAGAAGCGCCCGTCGCGCAGCCGCTCAGCCAGATCGTCGCGAGAGCGAGGGCGACGCGCCGCCGCCTCGAGCATCCGTCGTTGCGCGTCATGGGTTTTCTCCATGGTCACGAGCTGCTCTGCCAGTCGGCCGGCGCGCTCGCCGGAGCGGCGCAGGGAAAGCAGGAACAGAAGCACTGCCAGCGCGGTGACGCCGTAGCGGATCGCCGCGCGCGTCCATGTCGATCCGGCGAGCACGGCGATCAAACCTTCGATCACCGCCGCCCCCGCTTCCAGTCGTCGAGGCGGGCGTAGATCGTGACCGCGATGCCACAAAGCGCCACAGCGATGAACACCCAGCGGAGCGTGACGAGATATGGCACGAGCGGCAGGATGGCGGTCTGGGTCTCGGCCAGCACCTGCTGCGCCACCTCGACACCGGCCGCGCCGAGCGTGGCGACACCCGCAGCGCCACCGCCCTTCATGGTCCGGCTTTGCGCCAGGATCTCGCGCGCCGGCGGGGTCTCGGCGGCAAAGGCAGTCGCCCAGACCGGGAACCGCTCGCCCCATTGTCGTGCGGGCCCGAGATCGACATGGATGAAGCCAGAGCGCGGGTAGTAGCCGAAGCCAAGGAACCCGACCTCCCGCGCTGCCGCCTCGAAGGCCTCCGGGTCGTGGTTCGCCATCGCGATGTCGAATGCGGCGCCCTCCATGTGCTTCGACCGGGTGGCCCCGCCGACCGCGCGGTTGTGCTCGGGGCTGCGATAGGCGGAGCGGACGATCAGCGGCTTGCCCAAGCGATCGCGCAGCGCCTGCAGTTTGTCGAGCGCCTCGGGGTGCAGCTTGAGCTGGCCGGTGCCGCGGCAGGCGATCTCGGCCGGCGAGAAGTTCTTCCAGCGCCACAGGCGCTCGGGCACGTCGCGGTGATGACGGAAGGTGCGGATGGGGTCGGACAT
>PXDM01000035.1 GCA_003565055.1 Paracoccaceae bacterium | reverse complement strand
CGGTCGGTGTGAAGCCCGGAAGCACGACCGTAGCATCACTACCGCCTTCCAGGATTATGCTCCCGGCTTTGATCGCATCGAAAGTTTCGGTGGTCAGCAGCAAACGACCGGATTCGATGTTGAAGTTTTCGATGCTGGTGATGGTGACGCCCGAAAGGTCAAATTCAGCACTGGCGTCGCTGCCGCGAAAAATGATCGTGTCATTTCCAGAATCTGCAGTCGAGCCGCGGAAGGTGTTCCCGCCATCTATTTCAACCAGGTCCGCAAAGAAGTCTTCTCCGATGATGAAGGTATCATCGCCGCCTTCCACGCCACCAGGGCCGTCGATATTCGCGCCCTCCAGCCTGTGGATATTGCTTATGGAAACTCCCGGCTGAGTGAAATCCAGCGGCCCGCGGTCGCCGCGTATGCTGTTGATTGTGTTGAACCCATCGACGCCATCAATTTCCAGACCTGCGGTTACGACTGTTCCATTGACCCGGAAGACATCATTGTCGTTTGTTCCCGTATACTCTGTATCATCCATGGTTACACGAATAACAGCCATTCTATGCAATGCTCCTTGTCATCTTCATCGCCGCGGGTCATAATTCGTCTTCGACCACGTTTATGTGCGGGTCATATCAATCAAAAATGCCATGCTCAGAGAGCATGCGCAAACGGAATATTCAATTTTATTCAAATTCAACTTTGTGTTGAAAACATTGAAGGCAACAAGCTTATTTGGGGAAATTTCGCGGAGCATCGCGCCCTTGGACACAAGCTGTCGTGTTGCCCCCTCTGCCACATCGGCTCCAGCGCCCCTGCGCGTGATGGCTACACCCGGCCGCCATGAAGTCACTCAACTCATTGATTTAATTCACTTATTCAAGACCTGTGCTCCAAACCACAGGGTTCAGTATTGATGCGCGCGTTTTCGAGGCGCGACGCGGTGCACATGAAATAAGCACCAATCGGCGTTGAGCTTGTTGGAAAAAACGCTCGAGGGACGAGATTATTCTGCACCGCCGACGAAGCTTTCTTGGCGTCGCTACCGAATGAACAGGGCGCAGCAATACCATTAGTCCCCATGATCGCGTCCTGAGCCACGCAAACTGACAGCCGAGGCGTATCAGTTAGACAAAGCGCATGCCCATGGCATGGTGTCTCCAGCAGATGCCGTTGACCTCGGCAAAGATAAGCGCGGCTTGTCTGCAGGAGCTCTCTTTTTCGGTGTGTCTCGCTGACGGCCCTGTCCAGGGTGAGACCTGTGGGTGAATGAAAACCAGTTTCCTGCAACGTACGCTGCATTGACGGGTTGGTGATCACTCCATGCGATAACAAGCGCGATGCAACTCAGCCGAGATCAAAAGGAATTCGACCATGACAAATCCTTTCGCAGGACGCACCGCCTCGCTCCAGGGACCGGCCACCGATATTCAGCCCGTTACACCCGATGACAGCGCCGATCTGCCCAATGTGGCGCTCGCGCTATATGTCGAAAACGGCGGAACAGTTTCGATCGTGACCGTCAAGGGCGAAAGCCGCGCAATCGAGCTGCCAGATTTCGCGATCCTGCCTGTGGGCGTGCGCCGCGTTGCGGCGACAGGGACCACGGCAAGCGGTATTCATGCGATGGTGCTATAATGAAAATCATAACGGATTTTTCGCTCACTTCTCGCCCAATGCGCATGAGGCGCATGGATGCTGGGTTTTCCCCGACCGCGCTCTTTGCGCAGGGGGAAATGGGATGCGTGCTCTCTGCCGATACCTCTGATGTGTTCTCGGATGTCGACGGCCAGATACCAGCGTCGTTCGGGCACAGCCTTGCGCGTATAGATGATCTCAGCGTGAATGCCCTGCACGCGATCCAGCCCGCGGCGGCGCTGCGCCCGCTTCTGGGGCGCGCACCTAGTGGTGCTGCGCCGGGCGGAGCGATTGATCAGGGTAGCGGTTCGGCCTTCATCCGCTTCGATCTCGCCGACGACGTGATGCCAGTCAGCTTCCCGGACGGTGGCACCTTTGATGTGATGGTGTTCGGGCGGCAGGGAAGCTGGATTGCGCGGGATGTGACGATCACACCATCGAGCAGCCTGAATATCGGGCCGCTCAGCTTCACCGGGGCTGCTGCCGGGGTATTGCCGGTTTTGGGAGATATCGTCGGATGGATCGCCGTTGACCGCACATTGACCAATGCGGAAATCGCGCGACTAGTGCAGTATTACATGGCGCAGGGCGCGAAGGGTCTGCTGGTGCCGGGACCGGAACTGAATCGTGACCCTGATTTCAACGATGCAAGCAAATGGGCAACTCCGGGTGGTTGGTCTGTCTCTTCTGGAACCGCCTCGATTTCAAACGCAGAAGGCCAATTCAATCTGCGGGACAACTCGGCCCCGGTTGTACCAGGAAGCGTTCACCTCGTCACAGTTGATATTTCATCTATTTCTGGCGGGGAGCTTGTTGCATTCGAGAACGGCAATAACGATAGCATCAACTTTCCGGCAGTCACGGGAACACACACCGCTCTCATACGCCTGAAGTCGGGCGGAAACACAATAGCTGTGCGGCCCTCTCTGGGCACGACAGTCATCGTCAACTCTTTCAGCTTACGCGAACTCCGCCCCGAGGAGGACTGGTGATGCACAGTGCTGTTCTGATCGTGCCCACAGAGTTGAAAGCGCAGGCCGATGCCGTGGGCGCGGCGATGGGATGGGGGCCGGTCTCCTACACCATCGCGCTCGGCGATGGCGAGGCGGTCACGCATTTTGCGGCGCGCGCGGACGTATCCGGGCAATTCGTCCGCTGGGTGCGCGGTGCGGAACCACTCCCCGACCCGGCGTTTGAGGCTGTAATTGAAGCGCTGACGGCGGATTTCTCGCCCTGCGCCGAGGACCCGTCCCGTCCAGTGATGTGGGGGCGCGCGCATCTGACCGCAGTGCTGGAGACGATGGCGCTGGAGATGATGGTCTCCGACGCCGACACATGAAACGCTCAGGATAATGCGGCGCCGACCAGCGCTAAAGCTGTGCACCCTGTCACGCGCTGCGCCGCGCCGCGGCCATGGGGGCGTGCCAGAGTCGGTTGCTTCAGCTCCGCGCCGTCTCGTGATGGTCCAAATACCATCGCCATGTGTCGCGCACGCCCTCCTCGAGCGGAATGCGCGCCCTCCACCCCATCTGCGCAAGGCGCGAGACATCCATGAGTTTGCGCATGGTGCCATCGGGTTTGCTGGGGTCGGTGCTGATGTCGCCTCGAAACCCCACGGTTCGCGCAACCAGATGCGCCAGTTCAAGGATGGTGATATCCGACCCGCTGCCCACATTTATATGGCTCAGCATCGGCTCGGTATTGGCGTCATACTGGTCCTTCGGCAGGTCCAG
The DNA here is from genome assembly GCA_003565055.1 of Paracoccaceae bacterium. Classification (GTDB taxonomy): domain Bacteria; phylum Pseudomonadota; class Alphaproteobacteria; order Rhodobacterales; family Rhodobacteraceae; genus Roseinatronobacter. The sequence goes on along the minus strand of PXDM01000035.1, from coordinate 3,266 downwards.
CACGAACAGGCTCGCCTCGGCCATGTCATCGACATGCAGAAATTCGCGCCGGGGCTGGCCTGTGCCCCAGATTGTCACGCTGTCCGCGCCCTGTTCGACCGCTTCCTGAAAGCGCCGGATCAGCGCGGGCAGGACATGGGAATTCTCGGGGTGGAAATTGTCGCCCGGGCCATAGAGATTGGTCGGCATGACCGAGCGGTAATCCGTGCCATGCTGCCGGTTGTAGCTTTCGCACAGCTTGATCCCGGCGATCTTGGCGATGGCGTAGGGCTCGTTGGTGGGCTCCAGCGGGCCAGTCAGCAAAGCATCCTCGCGCATCGGCTGGGCCGCGGCGCGGGGGTAGATACAGCTCGAACCGAGTTGCAGCAGCCGCGTGACCCCGGCGGCGAAAGCCTGATGGATCACGTTGCATTCGATCATCAGGTTTTCATGGATGAAATCGGCCGGGTAGGTGTTGTTGGCATGAATACCACCGACCTTTGCCGCCGCAAGGATCACGACATCGGGTCGTTCGGCCTGCATGAAGGCGCGCACCTGCGCCTGATCGGTCAGGTCAAGCTCTGCGCGGGTGCGGGTGAGCAGCTCCAGCGCCTCGCCTGCCTTCTTGCGCGCCTGCAAGCGGCGCAGGATCGCGCCGCCCACCATGCCGCGATGGCCTGCGATATAGATGCGCCTCATCGTGCGCCCCCCTCCAGCGCGACCGGGATCTCCATCCCATGCGCCTTGAGCAGCGCATGGCGGCGCGCGGTCTTGAGATCCTCGGCCACCATCTCGGCGCACATCTCCTGCGCGGTGATCTCGGGCTCCCAGCCGAGGCGCGCCTTGGCCTTCGCCGGATCGCCCAGCAGCGTATCGACCTCGGCGGGGCGGAAATAGCGCGGGTCGATGCGCATGATCACATCGCCGGGCTTCACTGCGGGCGCCATGTCGCTTCTGACCGAGGCGACCGTCGCGATCTCGTCCACGCCCTCGCCCGAAAACGCAAGCTCGATCCCCAATTCGAGGGCCGACCAGATGATAAACTCGCGCACCGAATACTGCACGCCCGTGGCGATCACGAAATCCTCCGGTTCCTCCTGCTGCAGCATCATCCACTGCATGCGGACATAATCCTTCGCATGGCCCCAGTCACGCAAGCTGTCGATATTGCCCATATACAGACACGGCTCCAGCCCCTGCGCGATATTGGCCAGCCCGCGCGTGATCTTGCGGGTGACAAAGGTCTCGCCCCGGCGCGGGCTCTCATGGTTGAAGAGGATGCCGTTGCAGGCATAGATGCCGTAGGCCTCGCGGTAATTCACGGTGATCCAGTAGGCGTATAGCTTGGCCACCGCATAGGGGCTGCGCGGGTGGAACGGCGTGGTCTCGCGCTGCGGAGTTTCCTGCACAAGACCGTAAAGCTCCGAGGTCGAGGCCTGATAATACCGCGTCTTGCCCTCCAGCCCCAGAAAGCGGAGCGCCTCCAGCAGGCGCAGCGCGCCCATGGCATCGACATCGGCGGTGTATTCCGGGGCCTCGAAACTGACCGCGACATGGGATTGCGCGCCCAGATTATAGATCTCGTCGGGCTGCACTTCCGAGATGACCCGGGTCAGGTTCGAACTGTCGCTCAGATCGCCGTAATGCAGCTTCAGCCGTCGGTGGCGCTCATGCGGATCCTCGTAGATATGGTCGATCCGCTGGGTGTTGAACAGTGATGCGCGGCGCTTGATACCGTGCACCTCATAGCCTTTTTCGAGCAGGAATTCGGCCAGGTAGCTGCCGTCCTGCCCGGTGATCCCGGTGATGAGGGCGCGTTTGGTCATGTATGTCCCCTGATACTTCCTGATGCGTCTTCGCGGCGCAGAAACTGACCGAGCTTGGACAGGTTCTTCGCCGCCAGCACATCCAGCCCGCCGATCTCATGGCGGCGGATCGCGCGCAGATCCTCGCGGCTCTTGCGCAGGATGCGCCCCAGCGAGCGGTTGCTCTCGCCGCCCACGCGCATCCGCACCAACACTTCGGGCAGATAGGCGAGATGAAGGTCGGCGCGGGTCAGCCAGCGCAGGATCGCCTCGTAATCCGCAGCGATGCGGAATTCCGTGTCGTAGTCCCCATGCTTCTCGAAGATCGAACGGCGCAGGAACAGCGTCGGATGCGGCGGCATCCAGCCCCGACGCAGCCGCTCCGGGGCATAGGCCCCGGCTTGCCAGTAGCGGATCACCCGGTCCGGGTTGTCCTTGGCGACATAGACCAGATCGCCAAAAACCCCATCCACCTGCGGGTCGGCAAAAGCCTGCGCCACATGCGCCAGCACGTCCCCATGCGCCAGCAGGTCATCGGAATGGAGCAAGCCCACCACATCGCCAGTCGCCCGCGCGATCCCGCGATTGAGCGCGTCATAGATGCCCCCGTCGCGCACGCTCTCGAGCTTCAGGCGCGGGTCGGCGAGCTCGGCGATCACGTCGAGCGTGCGATCCGTGGAGCCACCATCCTGCACGATATGCTCGACATCCGTGTGGGTTTGCCCCTGCAAGCTGCGCAGCGCGTCACCGATCGTGTCGGCGCGATTATAGACGGCGGTGACGATGGAAATCTTCATGGTGCAATCCTTATGCCCAGGACCCTGTCGATGGCCGTGGCAGCGTCCACATCATGCTGGCGCATGTAGCTTTTGACCTCATGCAGCTTTGCATCGACCAGATACCGATACCAAAAGCCCTGCAGCACATGAAAGGCCGTGCCTTCGCGCCCGTCCAGAAACCCCAGCCGCAGCACGTAGCGATAGAGGAAATAGGCAAAGGCGCGCAGCCCGCCTGGCAGCCTTGCATAGACCCGCTCTTTCAGCCAGCGTTTCACGCCCGCTTGCTTGCCACCGCGCAGATCGGCCACGGTTTCATGCGGCATGAACTCGTATTCGAGGTTGAGCAGATCCACCACCTCGCGGCTGGCATAGGCATTGTGCTTGGCCGTCCACCAAGTCAGTGATTTCTTGTTGTCATCGAGAATCTCGCCCTTCAGGTCCGCCGTCGCTCCATCGACCAGAATATGCTCGTCCATCCAGCGCTGCTCGCAGCGGCCGCGACCATGGCGAAACAGGCGTAGAACCCGGACGGGGAAGATGCCGCCGTGACGTATCACGCGGCCCATGAAGGTCATCCGGCGCGAGACATAGGCCCCGGCGATGTCGGCGCCCAGACCCGGCAATGTCTCGGCAATTTCGCGGGCAAGCTCCGGGGTGACGATCTCGTCCGCATCAAGGCGCAGGATCCAGTCGGTATCGGCGG
>PXDM01000222.1 GCA_003565055.1 Paracoccaceae bacterium | reverse complement strand
TCAAGCGTTTCGCGCACGTTGTGGTCGGTGATCAACACGCCGATGCCCCGGGTCCGCAGATCGGCGACAAGCGCGCGTATCTCGCCCACGGCAATGGGGTCCACCCCGGCGAAAGGCTCGTCGAGCAGTACATAGCGCGGATTGGCGGCGAGCGCGCGCGCGATCTCGACGCGGCGGCGTTCCCCCCCTGACAGAGCAAGGGCGGACGAATCGCGCAGATGCTCGATCGAGAATTCCTGCAAGAGCGTGCGCAGCCGGAGCTGGCGCTGCTCACGGTCGCGCTCGACCAGTTCCAGCACTGCGAGGATATTCTGCGCGACTGTCAGGCCACGAAAGATCGACATTTCCTGCGGCAGATAGCCCAGGCCCAGGCGCGCGCGGCGAAAGAGCGGCAGGCCAGTGGCTTCGATCCCGTCGATCTGCACGATGCCGCCTTCGTGGCGCACGATTCCGGCGATGCAGTAGAAACAGGTGGTCTTGCCGCAGCCATTCGGCCCCAGAAGTGCCACCACTTCGCCGGGCCGCAGCGCGAGCGAGACATCACGCAGGATCACGCGCTTGCCATAGCGTTTCTGAAGCCCGCTGATTTCGAGCGCTGGTTCGGGGGGCGGGAGCGTATCGGGCATTTGCGATCAGGGCGCCGTCTGGATGATGCTGCGCACATTGCCATCCATGCGCCCCTGGCCCGTGCGCACATTCACGTCGAGCCGATCACCCGACAGGATGTTCTGGCCTTGCGTGAGGATGACCGCGCCGCGCATCGCGACTGTTCCGGCGATGACCTCATAGACCGCGCTTTGTGCTTCGGCCGCTTCGCTGGCCGTGACCAGCGTCACCCCGCCCGAGGCTTCGAGCCGCTGGATGCGGTTGCCGTCATCAGGCGCATAGATGATGCGGATTTCCGGGGCCGCGATGCGCATATCGCCCTGACCCAGAACAGCATTGCCGGAGAACACCGTCTCGCCCGTGCCAGTATCGACCCGAAGCTGATCGGCGCGCATTTCGACCGGCAGACCGCGCACCGCATCAAGCCCGCTAAAGGACAGCCCGGTGCCCTGCGCCATGACCGGCCCCACATGCAGATGCGCCAGCATGACAACAAGGCCAATCATGAAACCTGCAGACCGCACAGGCGTGCTCCTTCACTCGTCAGGCAGATATATCAGCCTGACATTGCCAGTGAAGGCAAGCAGATATCCGCCCATCTGTTCGGGTGCAATGGTGATGCTGAGCCTATCTGCCGTGATCTCGCCGGGTGGTCCCTCGGCGCGGATGCCGCCAGAGCCAAGCACGCGCGTTTCACTGAGCGCCGAGGTCAGGCGCGGCATCTCGGCGCGATACCCGTCGGAGCTGTAGAGCACCACATCCCCGGTCATCTCGATCATGTCGTTGATCTGGTCGATCGTGCCCGTTTGCGACGAGAAGGACACAATGCGGTTTGACGTGAAATCCAATGTACCATCGGGCGCATCAAGATGCAGATGCACCGGCTCGCCCTGTGTTGGTGTGTCAATCGCGCGGATGGCCGCCGCTTCGATGATGAGCGCCGTGTCGTCGCGGGTGACGCCCGCAATGCGGGCCGTCCCGATGCGGGGCTCGCGCGCGAGGGTCTCGACATCGACATCCGACAGTTTCACCGCGCGCTCCGGGTCAATGCTGCGCGACACCAGAAAGACGGTCGAGAGCAGCGCTAGAGCCCCCAGCGGCAAGCCGATGCGCAGAAACTGCCACAGCGCCATGCGCCACGCGTCCGGTGCGCTTGCGCGCCTGTCGGGCTCGGTGCTCAATGTGCGAAAATATCCGTGTCGGGCCAGCCCATCAGGTCCAGCTCCGCCCGGATCGGCAGGAAATCGAAACAGCGCTGCGCGATCGCGGCGCGGCCCTCCCGCGCGAGCATGGAATCAAGCGCCGCGCGCAGCCGGTGCAGATGCAGCACGTCAGACGCCGCATAGTTTTGCTGCGCCTCGCTCAGCCTTGCCGCCCCCCAGTCCGAGCTCTGCTGTTGCTTGGAAATATCCACGCCCAGAAGCTCCGAAAGCAGGTATTTCAGGCCATGCCGATCCGTATAGGTGCGCACCAGTTTCGAGGCGATCTTGGTGCAGTAGACCGGCGCAGTCGTCACCCCGAAACTGTGGCGCATCAGCGCAATATCGAAGCGCCCGAAATGAAAGAGCTTGAGCACATCCGGGTCCGTGAGCAGGCGCGTCAGGTTGGGTGCGGGCTGGATCTCGCGCGCGACCTGCACAAGATGCGCGGTCCCGTCCCCGCTGGAGAGCTGCACCACGCAAAGGCGGTCGCGATGCGGATGCAGCCCCATCGCTTCGCAATCAATGGCCACGACCGGCCCCAGATCAAGATCATCGGGCAGGTCATCAGCATGCAGGGTCACAGTCATCATCGCCTCGGGGTGTTCATCTGGATGGCTTGGGGCTAGGCGGGATCGGGGCGAAAATCAAGCCTGTTGCGCGCCACTGTTGACGCAAGGTCACCCGTGGGCGGCGTCTGAATCCCCTTCGTGCTGCGGCCCCGATTGACGTAAACTGCAGCATGCCGTCCCAGTTTCACCCGCGCACAGAGTATTCGCCCCGAGAGCGCCAGATTGATGCGCTGGTGCATTATATCGGCCTGACCAGTGTTATCTTCGCCGTGCCCTTGCTCATCGGTGCTGCGATGATGCGCAGCGTTCTGGAGGGCACAGGGCATATCGTCCTCGCGACCAGCATTTATGGCGCGAGTTTCGTGGCGATGATCGGAGCCTCGGCGCTTTTCAACCTGAAATGGCGTCCGGCGCTGGACTGGCTGTTTCAGCGGCTGGATCACGCTGCGATCTACATCAAGATTGCCGGAACCTACACACCATTCACACTGATCACGGGGCAGGGCGTCTGGCTGCTTGCGGGGCTCTGGGGGGCGGCGGGGCTGGGCGTTTTGCTCAAGCTTGCTTCGCCGCATCGGTTCCGCGCGCTGGCCATTGCGCTTTATCTTGCAATGGGCTGGGTGGGGATCGTCATTCTGCCCGACCTTGCGCTGGTGCTCCCACCGCTGACGGTGATGCTGATGCTCGCCGGGGGCGTGGTCTATACGGTCGGGGTCGGGGTCTATCTCTGGTCCGGGCTGCGCTATCATTTCGCGATCTGGCATGTTTTCGTGCTGGTTGCGTCCTATCTCTTCTACGCGGCGGTGCTGGTGCTGCTACTGAGTGGCTGAGCGCCAGAGCCCGCGCGCCTCCAACACCTCGCGCAGCAGGCTTGGCCGGTCGGTCATGATCCCGTCCACCCCGAGATCGAGCAGGCGCTGCATTTCATCGGCCTCATTCACGGTCCAGACCTGCACTGCGACGCCCGCGCGCGCTGCAGCGCGCATGAAGCGGCTTGTGACGACGGGAATGCCGTTCCAGGCCGCCGGGATCTGCACCACGCTGAACGGCGCGAGCGCGAGCGGCAGGCCCCAGCCGCGCGCCCAGAGCCGCGCCACCTGTCCATGCGCAGGCGACCACAGGAGGCGCGGCCCAAGGAGCCGGCGCGCGGCCTCGGTCCGGGCAGGGGCGAAGGCCCCGATGCAGACGCGATCAAGCACATTCATCCGCCCGAGCAGATCGCAAAGCGGCGCGATCACCGCATCGGATTTCGCCTCGATGGTCAGATGCAGCGCCGGATAGGCCTCGAGCAGGTCCGCGAGCAGCGGGATGTCCGCGCCCGCCCGCGTCCGCACATCGCGCAAGTCGCGCAAGTCGAGATCCGCGATGCGGCGCGGGTCACCGCAGAGGCGGGTCAGGTCCGGGTCGTGATGGATCACAACAGCCCCGTCGCGGGTGGCATGCACATCAAGCTCGATATGGCTGTAGCCGAGCCCCACGGCCTGCGCGAAAGCGGGCAGGGTGTTTTCCTCGGCCTCCAGCCCGCCACCACGATGGGCGATGGCGCGCGCGCCGCAATGGGCGAGAAAGGGATGCGGCGATGTTTTGCTCATGTCCCGTTGTGACGTGGATGAAAAGCTCTGTCGAGATCCATTAACCATGATCTGAGTCAATGAACACCACGCGCACCCACGCTAGGGTTGTGTCAGCGAGGAGGGAACGTAATGCTACAGGATCAGCACAGGAGTGGATCTTCCGGCGGAGGCAGCACTGGGCGCGATGGTGCGATCTTTATTCTGGCGCTGCAATCGCTCAATGCAGTGAAGCGTGCGCATGAACCGCAATGGGAATGCGTCGTGCATCCCGTCAACCATGAAGAGGCGGAATCCGCGCTCTGCTCGACTTAGGCCCGGCTGCGGGCCTTGCCTTTTGCGCAGGTTGTGTCAGGTCTGCGCTGGCATGGACAGGATAGAACAACTGCGTGATCACGTCCCCGAGACCGCCTCGCAATGGTACGAGGCCGGGCAGGGGGCGGTGATCGCAACAGTGGTCGCCACCTGGGGCTCTGCGCCGCGCGGGCCGGGCAGCCAGATGGCGAGTTCGGGCGGCGGTGACATGGTGGGCTCGGTCTCGGGGGGCTGTGTCGAGGCCGCTGTTGTCCTCGCCGCGCAAGAGGTGCTGGCGGAGGGCAGGCCGCGCCTATTGCGCTTTGGTGTCGCAGATGAAACCGCTTTCGATGTGGGGCTGGCCTGTGGCGGCGAGATCGAAGTGCTGGTCGAGCCTGTCGGCCCTGACGCCCCTGCTTTCTGCCCGTCACTTCTGCGCGATCTGGTGGCGGCGAGATCGACCCGGAGGCCAGTGGCCTGCGTCACGGATCTCACGACATGGGAGCGGAGCCTGATGCAGAGCCCGGAGCGGCCGCTTCGGTCTGGCCGTGACGCGGCAGGGCGCATGATCACCCGGCACGACCCGCCCTTGCGGTTGATCATCGTAGGCGCGGTGCATATCGCAGCAGCCCTCATCCCCATGGCGCAGATCGCAGGCTTCGCGCCGATCCTCGTCGATCCGCGCGAAGGTTTCGCGTCGGCTTCGCGCTTTCGGGGGGTAAGCGTTGTGCAGGATTGGCCCGATGCGGCGCTCGCGGAGGTGGGGCTGGATGCGCGCACGGCTGTCGTGACCCTGGCGCATGACGAAAAGCTCGACGATCCGGCGATTGTCGCGGCGCTGAGTGCAGAGGTGTTTTATATCGGCAGTCTCGGCTCCAGCCGCACCCATGCGAAACGTCTGGAGCGGATGCGCGCGCTGGGCATCAGTGAAGCGCAACTGGCGCGCATTCACGCGCCCGTTGGCCTCTCGATAAACGCGTGCACGCCGTCCGAGATCGCTGTCGCGACACTTGCGCAGATCATTGCGGTGCTGCGGGCCGAGTGACGCGCGGCCTGGCTGTGCAGTTTTGCCCATGCCCCTGCGCGCGGCGCATTTGCGCCTTGGCATTCGGGTGGCAATGCTTAACTCTGGCCCAAACCTAACAGAACTGGAGTTTCCATGACGATTGATCTGCATTACTGGCCCACACCGAACGGCTGGAAAATATCCATCGCGCTCGAGGAAATGGGGCTGCCTTACCGCGTACATTACGTCGATATCGGCGCGGGCGATCAGTTCAAGCCGGAGTTTCTGGCCATCGCGCCGAACAACCGCATGCCCGCGATAGTCGATCCCGATGGCCCGGACGGCGCGCCGATCTCGCTCTTTGAATCGGGCGCGATCCTGCAATATCTAGCGCGCAAGACCGGGCAATTCTACGGTGCATCTGAGCGCGACCGGGTGGCGGTGGATCAGTGGCTCATGTGGCAGATGGGCGGGGTCGGGCCGATGGCTGGGCAGGCGCATCACTTCCTGAAATACGCCCCGGCGCTGGAGCCGCCGCAGGACCTGCCCTATGCCAAGGACCGCTACCAGCGCGAGGTCGCGCGGCTCTATGGCGTGCTCGACAAGCGGCTGTCGCAGTCAGAATTCGTGGCGGGCGATTTTTATTCCATCGCGGATATGGCGATCTGGCCCTGGGCCACGCTCTGGGAAGGGCAGGCGCAGACGCTGGATGACAAGCCCCATCTGGCGCGCTGGCTCGACGTGATCGGCGGGCGTCCGGCTGTGCAGACGGGCCGGGCGCTCGGGGAGGATCACCGCAAGGACGTGCAGACGGATCGCGCGGCGCAGGACGTGCTTTTCGGCAAACGCCCGCAATAAGCCGCGCTGTCGCTCAGCCGGTCTGCTCGCGCCGCGCCATGGGGCGGCGCAGCACCAGGCGCGGGGCGGTCTCGCTCTTCTGCGGCTGCGCGGGGGCCTCCAGCGCGCCGCGCAGGAGCGGAAGGAAACTCTCGAGCCAGAGCGCCCCGTAGCGTGCGTTCATATGCTGCACGTCATGCGCCTTGTGGGTCGGCGCGGGGTTCCCATCGGCTTTTTCGAGCGGCGGTGAGCGCGTCGTGAATTTCGGCAGCGTGTAGAGGTTCTTGAGCATCGTCGCTTCGGGCTGCGCGATCAGCGTCGCCCCATGAGGGTCGCAGAACCGCGCTTGCACAAGCGCGACCTCTTCGGGGTGGCGCAGCAGACGATTGCGGCCTTCCTCGGGGCTTTGTGCGAGCAAGGGGGCGAGGGCGGCAAAGAGCGGCGCATCGGTGATCTGGCGCAGCGCTTCGAGATGGCGGGGCAACAGACTGCGTGCAACGCGTTGGGCGTAAAGCGCGCGGCGAAAGCTGCGGCTGAGCCCCTTGGCG
>PXDM01000145.1 GCA_003565055.1 Paracoccaceae bacterium | reverse complement strand
TCCACCATCCCGATCGAGGTGCTGGGCGGCGGCGTCATCGTGATGTTCGGCATGGTCGCGGCGGCGGGGATCTCGATGCTCTCCGAAGTGCTCTGGAACCGGCGCAACATGGTGATCTTCGCGATCTCGCTTTCGGTCGGGCTCGGGCTGCAACTGGAGCCGTCGGCACTGCAGCATCTCTCCGACACGCCGCGCGTGCTGCTGACCTCGGGCATCCTGCCGGCGGCCGGCATCGCCATCGTCCTCAACCTGATCCTGCCGCGCGATCTGGTCGGCGAAGCGGAGGCCCAGAGCGCAAGCAACGCGCATGGACATGGCGCTGCGGTCAAAGAGTAACCCGCGCACAGGCGCATCCCGCGAGCGTCTCGGGGATGCGCCTCAACTGTCGCAGATATTCTGCAAACTCACCCATTGCCCATCGCTGAGCAGTCCCACCCCCACAGGCTCGCCCGCCAATGGGTCTTGCGCGCGCATCGCATCGCTGAGCTCCCCCAGCGCAGGATCGAGCGGGGTCGGGTGATCAACCAGCGCGCGCGTGGACAGATCCACCCGCGCGAAGCGCTCCAGCAAAGGGTCGAGTTGCGGGGCCACCAGCGGAGCGCGCAACATCGCGCTCGCATAGCCCCGCATCGCCGAGCGCGGCATGTCGGCAGAGGTCAGCAACCGGAAGGTCGCCACCACGCCCGCATGCCGCAGCAGCGGGATCAGCGGGTCTTCATCCGCGCTGCGCTGCACTGCCATCAAGATCGCCCCGGCCAGCGCTTCGGGGCTCTGGGCATCCTCCAGAAGTCGCGCATCGACCAGAAAATAGCGCCCCATCACATGCTGAATGCGCGGCACGTCCAGAGGCAGATCACGCATCACCACGATCTGCGCCGGGGTCTGGAAGAGCGCGCGCCGCAGGCTGGTCAGCGCCGCATCACCGTTGGGGCTGGTGCATTGCCGCCCCCCAAGCCCTGCGAGATCCGCGCGCACCATATTGCCCAGTTCCACACGCTTGGCCATCGGCACCACCGAGGCCGTATGCTCGCGCAGCGCGCCGGGGATGATTGCCCCGGCGGCGAGCACGACAGCGGCCCCGAGCGCGAGCAAAAGCGGCCTGCGCGCGCGCGTGATCCACGATCCCGGCGGCCTGAGCGCGCCCTGGACGACGCGGAGCGCGTCGATCAGCCAGTCGTCGTCCAGCTCCAGCACCTCCTCCGAATCGCCCTCGGGGCGAAACAGGGCCGGGCGTTTGCCGGGATTGATCCGCTCGACAGCGGGCAGCGACCAATGGCTGAGCACAGCCATGCTGCGGCTGTCGGAAATTACAAGGGTCGCATCGCCGAAACTCACAATCACATCGCGGCGATGCTCATCGCGCGATGCGGCCCAGACGCCGGGGCCTTCGAGTTTGCGATACTTGTCGAGTGCGGTCATCCCGCCAGCCTGCCCTTGTTCTTTTGCACTGATCCTACATCAGCGCCTCTGGCAAAGCCAGCGATCACATCGCCCGGACCTGCGCGCGCAGTTCAAACTTTTGTATCTTGCCTGTCGAGGTCTTGGGCAATTCCAGAAAAACCACCCGTTTCGGCGTCTTGAACCCAGCGAGCCGCGCGCGACAAAAGGCGATCAACTCGGCCTCGGACACCTCCGCCTCGGGCTTGAGTTCGATACAGGCGCAGGGCACCTCGCCCCATTTCTCATCGGGCAACGCCACCACCGCGGCAAGCCCCACGGCCGGGTGCTTCATCAGTACGCCCTCGACCTCCACTGACGAGACATTCTCGCCGCCTGAGATGATGATATCCTTGGCCCGATCCGCGATCTTGATATAGCCGTCAGGATGCTGATAGGCGATGTCGCCGGAATGAAACCAGCCACCGCGAAACGCTTCGCGCGTGGCCTCCGGGTTCTTGTAATAGCCCTTCATCACGCCATTGCCGCGATGCATGATCTCGCCAAGGCTCGTTGCATCGCGCGCCACTGGCTCCATCGTCGCGCTGTCCATGACCGCCAGCGCGTCCATGAACGGCATCGCGACCCCGGTCCGCGCCTTGGCCTCTGCGCGCGCATCGCCCCGCAGCGCATCAAGCTCCGCCTGCCAAAGACATTCCGCATCCGGGCCGTAAGTCTCGGTCAGCCCGTAAACCTGCGTCACATTGAAGCCCAGCGGCTCGATGGCGGCGAGCGTCGCGGCGGGCGGGGGCGCGCCCGCAGTGAAGACCTCGACCACATGATCGAAAGCGCGCCGGTCCTCGTCCTTGGCGTTGATGATGGTCTGCAAGACGATGGGCGCGCCGCCGAAATGCGTGGCCCCTTCTGCACTGATCGCATGATAGACCCCGCGCGCCGTCACATCGCGCAGGCAGATCATCACCCCGCCGAGCGCAGGCAGCATCCAGGGGTGACACCAGGCATTGCAATGAAACATCGGCACGATGGTCAGGTAGCGCGGAAACAGCGTCATGCGCCACGAGATCGGCTGCGAGAGCGTCGAGAGATAGGCACCGCGATGATGATAGACCACCCCCTTGGGCCGCCCCGTCGTCCCGGAGGTGTAATTCAGCGCAAGGCTTTCCCATTCATCTGCGGGCAGGATCCAGTCGAAATCAGGATCCCCCGATGCCAGAAGCGCCTCATACTCCAGATGCGCGCCCGAGGGCGTGAAGCCGTTTTCGCGATCTGCGACCTCTACGATTTCGGGCGGCGCGGCAAGCGTGGCGCAAGCGTCCTGCGCGAGCGCGAGCAACTCCGTGTCGACCAGCACCACACGCGCGCCGCCATGCTCGAAGATGTAGCTGACCGTATCGACATCCAGCCGCGTGTTGATCGTGTTGAGCACCGCCCCACATGCGGGAACTCCGAAATGGGCTTCAGCCTGCGCGGGAATGTTGGGCAGCAGTGTGGCCACGACATCACCGGGCCGGACCCCGCGCGCCGCGAGCGCCGAGGCCAATTGTGTCACGCGCCGCGCATGTTCCGCGTAGTTGCGCCGCGTCTGACCATGCACGATCGCCTCTCGCGTGGCAAAGACATCCGCCGCCCGGCGCAGATGCGACAGGGGGGTGAGCGCCACATGATTCGCGGCGCATTTCTCAAGCCCTGTTTCGTCCGGCAACCATCCCAATCGCAATCCTCCCGTTTTTGAACCAGCGAGCCCGTGCCGCGCGCAAGCCCTCCAACAGCCTCGCAGCGCGCGGCTCTCGCCGTTCCTTCCCTGCCCCAATCAAGAAGCCCTTGCCCGAAAAAAGTCCAGATTTTTTCCTGTTTCCGCCCCTTATGAGGCTTAACAGAGTATTAACGATGTTTTTTTCGGGCAGTTCTCCCTGCTCTTGTCTGACAGGAAGAGTAAAGATGCGACATGTGATTTCGGCGCTTCAACGCTTTACCACAAAGGTCCTCAATAGCAGCAATTTCAGCTGCTCTCTGAGCAATTCCGACATGCCAGCCGCCAAGGCGGCCCTGAGCCCGCGCAACATTCGGCCTGGAGGCATTCCCGCTGATACGCTGGTCGCGACCCCCGCTGGCTGGCAGCCTGTGGGCACTCTGTTCAAAGGCGATGAAGTGATCACCTTCGACCATGGACGCCAACGGATCGTGTCCCATGAAACGATCCGCATCAAGCATGACAGCATTCCCGACCGTAAAGCGCATACAGTCGCCATCCCACCGGGAATTTTCGGAAACCACAAGGAAATCCATGTGATGCCGGATCAGGAAATCCTGATCGAATCGGACCAGGCCGAAGACATGTTCGGGGACCCTTTCGTCCTGATCCCGGCAGCGCTTCTGGAGGGGTTCAACGCCATCTACAAAGCCCCGATCAAGACAGACCTGACATTGTCAGTGCTGACGTTCGAGCGCGAAGAAATCCTCTATTGCAATGGCGGATTGCTCTGCCTCGGGGGCGCGGATGCCGCCATGCCAGCACAACCTGCAGCGCAGTATCCGCGCTTGAGCACAGCACAGCTCAAGTCCCTGATCGCGATGAAGCAAAAACGTGCGCAACTCCGCCCGGCCTTTGCCGGGCAGAGCGTGGACGAGACCTACGCCGCCATCGCGGCCCGTTTGGCGTAGAACCCGCCCTCGTCCTTGGCCATCTCGCGCAGCAATTCGGGCGCTTGAAAGCGCGGGCCGAAACGCGCTTCCAGATCGTCGCAGACGCTGACCGCAAAGGGCGCGCCCAGCATGTCGAGCCATGAGAACGGCCCGCCCGACCATGGCGCAAAGCCCCAGCCGAGGATCGCGCCCACATCGCCTTCGCGGATATCCGTCAGCACGCCCTCTTCCAGCGCACGCACCGCTTCGAGCGCCTGCGCGAACATCAGCCGGTGTTGCACTGTGACCAGATCAGGCTGCTCAACTGCGGCCGGGAAGCGCGCCGCGATCCCGTCCCAGAGCGCCTGACGCTTGCCTGCGTCGTCGTATGCGAAGAACCCGGCCTTGGCCTTGCGCCCCAGACGGCCCTCCTCGACCATCCAGAACACGACCGCATCCACATCGCCATCTGCATAGGCATCGCCCATCGCCGCGCGCGTCGCCTTCGCAATCTTGGCGCCCAGATCGAGCGAGGTCTCATCGACCAGTTGCAGCGGCCCAAGCGGCATGCCCATCAGCTTCGCGGCATTCTCGACCAGCGCCGGTGCAACGCCTTCGCGCACCATGCGCATGCCCTCATTGACATAGGGAATGATGCAGCGATTGGCATAGAAGAAGCGCGCGTCATTGACGACGATGGGCGTCTTGCGGATCTGGCGGACAAAATCCAGCGCCTTGGCAACGGCGGCGTCGCCGGTCTCGCGGCCCTTGATGATCTCGACCAGCAGCATCTTTTCGACAGGCGAGAAGAAGTGGATCCCGATGAAGTTCTTGGGCCGCTCAGAGGCGCGGGCAAGATCAGAGATCGGCAGCGTCGAGGTATTGGTCGCGAAAATCGCATCCGCCCCGATGACGGCCTCAGCGCGCGCCGTGACCTCGGCTTTGACCTTCGGATCCTCGAACACGGCCTCAACCACCAGATCGCAACCTGCGAGCGCCGCATAGTCGGTGGTGGGCGTGATACGACCCAGCACCTCGGCCTTCTTCGCCTCGCTCACCTTCCCGCGTTTCATGCCTTTGTCGAGGATCCCTTCAGCATACGCCTTGCCTTTCTCGGCGGAGTCCTGGCTTGCGTCGATCAGAACCACTTCGATCCCGGCATTGGCCGCCACATAGGCGATCCCCGCCCCCATCATGCCCGCACCCAGAACGCCGAGCTTGGCGACCTTCGCATCGGCCACGTCAGGCCGGTTCGCGCCTTTCTCCAGCGCTTCCTTGTTGATGAAGAGCGAGCGGATCATCGCGCTCGAGGACGGGTTCATCAGCACATTGACAAACCAGCGCGCCTCGATTTTCAGCGCCGTGTCGAAAGGCACCATCGCGCCCTCATAGACCGCTGACAGAAGCGCCTTGGCCGCCGGATAGACCCCTTGGGTCTTGCCGTTGATCATCGCCGAGGCACCGACGAAGGTCATGAACCCCGCCGGATGATAGGGCGCGCCGCCGGGCATCTTGTAGCCCTTCGCGTCCCAGGGCTTGACCAGATCAGCGTCTTTCGCGCCCAGCACCCACTCTTTCGCCCGCGCCAGCAGACCCTCCGCAGGCACGATCTCGTCGATCAGCCCGGCCGATTTGGCTTTCTTCGGCTCCGAAAGCTTGCCCTCCAGCAGGAAAGGTGCCGCCCCCATCGCACCGAGCTTGCGCGCCAGCCGCGTGGTGCCCCCCGCGCCCGGAAAAATCCCCACGAGGATTTCCGGCAGCCCGATCTTGGCCTTGGGATTGTCGGCGGCGATGATCCGGTGGCACGCGAGCGGGATCTCCAGCCCAATGCCCAGAGCCGTGCCGGGCAGCGCCGCTACAATGGGCTTGCCACCCTTCAGCGTCTTGGGGTCCATACCCGCACGCTCGATCTTGCGCAGGGTCTGATGCATGGCCATGATCCCGTCAAACAGCCCCTGCTCTGGCTGATCTCCGGCCATCTCCTTCATCTTCGCGATGACGTTGAGATCCATGCCGCCCGCGAAATCGGGCTTCGCGCTGGTGATGATGACGCCCTTGACGGCCTCATCGGCGAGCGCGGTCTCGATATGCGCATCGAGCTCTGCGAGCCCCTCCATCGACAGGACATTCATCGACTTGCCCGCAATGTCCCAAGAGATCGTTGCAACACCGTCAGCATCTACGGAATAGTGAAAATCAGTCATTGTCCTTGCCTCCCCTTATACGCGCTCGATGATCGTGGCCGCACCCATGCCCGAGGCCACACAGAGCGTCGCAAGCCCTGTGCCGAGGCCCCGGCGCTCCAACTCGTCAAGCAGCGTGCCGATGATGATCGCACCCGTGGCCCCCAGCGGATGACCCATCGCAATCGCGCCTCCATTGACATTGACGCGGTCACTTTCGACCTCGAACGCCTGCATGAAGCGCAAGACGACCGAAGCGAAGGCCTCATTGACCTCAAAGAGATCAATGTCACCAATCGCCATCCCGCTCTCGCGCAGGATTTTCTCGGTCACGGGCACGGGGCCTGTCAGCATGATCGTCGGGTCCGTGCCGATCTTCGCCGTGGCCCGGATGCGCGCGCGCGCCTTCAGGTCATGTTTCTCGCCGAATTCCTTCGACCCGATCAGCACCCCCGCCG
>PXDM01000285.1 GCA_003565055.1 Paracoccaceae bacterium | reverse complement strand
CAGGGTGGCCACATGCCGTGGAATCGGTGGCCACATCATCATGGAATCCGTGGCCACATGTTCATGGAATCGATGGCCACATGCGCGTGGAATACGCAATAACAGCTTCATAGGCCATGAATGAAAGACAGGGGCGCCATGCCAAAGGTCCCGACCTTTTGACGTATCTTCAGAGCTGCCCCCCTTCCCGTACACAGATCTTTAAGCAAAGCGATATAGACAGTTCTCTATCTGCTCAATAGTGATGGGCGATTCAAGTTATCTGGTTTCCATGTCAGAACTGAAACTACTGAACGATCTTTTAGTGAACGCAGAGTCACGCGACGCCTCAGGAACCATCCTCTCGCGTTTCTCTCAAGCAAATAATGTTCATTGACGCGGCAATGAGCGCATTATAAGTGACGGAAATAAATACATGTTCCTTGGCCTCACATATGCACAATTTGTTGGCGCAACGGGTCTCGCCATAGTCACAAGAAACGGTACTCCAGCAGAAACAGCTTTCATGGGGCGCTACGATATTTCGCTCACGACCGGAGCAAACCGGAAAGCCAAGTCTGGGCCGGGTCAGAAAGGCTGGCTCACACTTACGGCGAAAAGTCATGACCCTATATTTGGGAACATCATCCCCGTTTACGCCATGGGCATTTCAGTTGATGGCGCTGCCTTTGCGACAGCTGGGATCGGAAAAAGGTTTCATGCAGGCGAGCTCGAAATAGTTCCCTTCTGGGGACCTACTCTCTATCAAAGCGATCTGTCCTCTTTTGAAGAAAAAGACTTGATCCAATTTCGCACAGGACTTGATATCTCCTACCCAATTGGCGATGCAACTTATATCGTTGGCGGATTCTATCATATTTCCAATGCCAAAATCACGTCCCACTCTGCGGGTATCGACGTCTTTCACTTTGGCTTCCAAATGGTCTTTTGAACCGTATCACTCCAGTCTGACAGCCTTGCCCGCGCGATTGAGTGAGCGGCAGTCGCCACATCAATCATCGACATCTTGAGGTCGAGGGAGGCGAGGAAAAGGGGCTGCAGAAGTGGCTCTGGTCGGATGTCGAGAAACACTCGATTTGCACGCGGAGGTTGACGCGGGGCGTTTCGGATGGACAAGTTGCACGGCGCTATTCAATGAGCGCCAACCTGATTTTCAAGTGGCTGAAAGACCCCCGTTGCGCGCCTGGAAAGGGCCTATCGTTGTCAGAGCAGCGTATCGCTCTTGGCGGCGGTCCTGCCGTGGAAACATAGACGCGCCCCAGAAAGCCAATTTACTCCAGAGTGAGCAAATGACGCGGCGGCCGATCATGGACCCGCTTTTCGGCATAGCCTGTGGACATCGCGATGTCGTACAGGGCGCGCAACTTGGTTCAAGGCACCATATCGACGGCATCAGTCTTGGATCAGGTCACCGGCGCTGAAAACAGGTCCCGTTGCCGGACAACAAGTTTTCAATGCGTCCAGACCTGTCGGCGATTGGTCGCGAAATTATCGCCATAGCCACCGGGGCGCAGATTCGCGCGGCGCGGTTTCGGCTGGATCACGACATAGTCGATGCCGTGTTCTTTGGCATAGGCTTCAGCAGCCTCCTGCGTGTCAAACCGGAGCTTCACCTGCGAATCCATATCGGCGGAGCTGGTCCAGCCCATCAGCGGATCAATGCGCCGCGCCATCGACGGCGAGAACTCCAGAACCCAGAGCTTGGTCTTGGCTGTGCCGGATTGCATTGCATTGCGAGCGGGACGATAAATACGAGCGCGCATCGGACCTCCTGATTTCCCCTCATTATCGGGAAAATGGCACAGTTTTGCAAGAGCATAAGTGGCAAGGTGCAGGCGAGACGCAGTCCCGAAAGGAGGGAACGAGGAGTAATCTTCCGGCGAAACCCGCGCCTCACCTGCGGGAAAAAAGCTAGCGCTGCCATCAGGATGTGGCAAGTTTATTTCCGTATTTTGAATATATGTTTTGTGTCATTGCGCCCGTGCCGCCAACCACGCGCGCATCCAGGCGATTTCCTCTTGCTGCGCCGCGATGATTTCACGGGCGAGTTCTGCGACTTCCGGGTCCTGCCCGTGCTCGAGCACGATCTCGGCCATGGCAATCGCACCTTCATGATGCGGGATCATGCCGGCGACGAAATCGACATCCGCATCGCCTGTAAAACCGATCATCATGCCTTCATGCATCGCGTCATTCGCCGCGATGAACGCGAGCGTCGAGGCAGATTGATCCCCTGCCGCCTGTGCATGGTCCGCGTGATCATGCGCCCCATGGTCGTGGCCGCCGTGATCATGGTTCTGCATCTGGGCGAAAGCGACAGCGCCTGCGCCGAGGGCAAAGGCGAGAGCTGTGGCAAGGATGGTAGGTTTCATGCGGGATCCTCCTGTGATGTGCCGGGACGCTACGTGTTTCCAGCAAAGGGAAGGAAAATCACGACCGCGTGATTGCGCGACGCCTGCTGGCAGGCCCGCGTTGCCCCTTCACATCCGCCCCCTGCCCGCGTATAGGCCATGCGCAACCCCGACCGGAGCGACGACGACGATGCAACTTTCAGCCAACCTCAACATCATGATCAATGCGGCGCGCAAGGCGGGCCGGTCGCTGGTCAAGGATTTCCGCGAGGTGGAGAATTTGCAGGTCTCGTCCAAGGCCGCAGGCGATTTCGTCAGCCGCGCGGATATCGCTTCCGAAAAGATCATCCGCGAGATGCTAATGGAAGCGCGCCCGAATTACGGCTGGCTGGGCGAGGAATCCGCACCCGTGGAGGGCAAGGACCCGACACGGCGCTGGATCGTGGACCCGCTCGACGGGACCACGAATTTCCTGCATGGCCTGCCGCATTGGGCGATTTCCATCGCGCTGGAGTTCAAGGGCGAGATCGTCGCGGGCGTGGTCTTTGATCCGGCCAAGGACGAACTTTACTATGCCGAAAAAGGCATGGGCTGTTTCATGAATGACCGCCGCCTGCGCGTGTCCAATCGTGGCACGATGATCGAGAGCATTTTTGCGACCGGCGTGCCCTTCGCCGCCAAGAAAACCCTGCCTGCGATGTTGCATGATCTGGCGCAGCTGATGCCCGCTTGCGCGGGTGTGCGCAGATGGGGGGCGGCGTCGCTCGATCTCGCCTATGTCGCGGCCGGGCGCTATGACGGGTTCTGGGAGCGCGAATTGCAGCCCTGGGACATCGCTGCCGGTCTGTTGCTGGTGCGCGAGGCCGGAGGCTTCACGGGCCCCATCCGTGACGAAGCCGGGATTTTCGAGCGCGGTGAGATCATCGCCGCGAATGCCGAGATTTTCGAGAGTTTCGCCAAGGTGATCCGCACGCGCCCCTGAGAAGGACCCTGCCCCATGCCCGCGATCCACATCCTGAACGGCCCGAATCTCAACCTGCTCGGCCAGCGCGAGCCTGCGCTTTATGGCCATGAGACGCTCGCGGATGTGGCCGCTGCCTGCACGGATTTCGGCGCGGAGCTGGGGCTTGATGTGGTCTTCGCGCAGTCCAACCATGAGGGCGAGATCGTCACGCAGATCCATGCAGCACGCAACAGCGCGCAAGGCGTGATCATCAATGCAGGCGCGTATACGCATACCTCCGTGGCGATCCTCGATGCGTTGCACGCGTTTGAAGGGCCGGTGATCGAGGTGCATATCACCAATATCCACCGCCGCGAGAGCTTCCGCCATCATTCCTATATCAGCCAGCGCGCGGATGCGATGATCGCGGGCTGCGGCACGCAGGGCTATCTGCTGGCGCTGCGTCACATGGCCCATCGCCTGAGCTGAGCGCTAGGCGTCACCCCCCGACCACATGCGACCTAAGAAGGGGGCGTCAAGCCTCTGATTTCCCCCTATGCTGCTCTCGGGGGAGTGGTGAGACAGTCAGAAGCGAGCACATCATGCGTGAAACAATGATCACAATGGAGGCTGTCACCACAGAGAGGGACGACATGATACTGGTGATAGACGACCATCCGCTGTTCTGCGAAGCCTTGCAGATCACCTTGTCCGAAGCTCTCGGGAAGACTCGTGTCGAAACGGCAAGCGCGCTGGGGCTGGCGCTGGAACTGTTGCGCGGCGGGCTGGAGGTGGACACGATCATCCTCGACCTCAATCTGCCCGATGTGGCCGGGCTCGACGGGCTGACGCGGCTGCGCAATGCCGCGCCCGGTGTGCCGGTGATCGTCGTCTCCTCGATGAGCGAAGACCGCATCATCACGGCCGTTCTGCATGCGGGCGCGGCCGGCTTCGTGCCCAAACACGCGCCGCGCGATGCGTTCGTGACGGCCATCCGCGCCGCCGCGCAGGGCGGGATCTATCTGCCGCAGGGCTACACCGCGCCCTCCAAGGACGCGCCGCAGGATGCCGAACGCAGCGCGCTCGACCGGCTGTCGGAGCTGACCCCGCAACAGGGCCGCATCCTCGCGCTGATCTGCGAGGGCTATCTCAACAAGCAGATCGCTTTTGAATTGTCGATTTCCGAGACGACCGTGAAGGCGCATGTCACGGCGATCCTGCGCAAACTCGGCGCGCAAAGCCGCACACAGGCCGTGCGCATCGCCCATTCCGCGAGTTTCGCGGAAATCCTGCGCGACCGCGACTCGAATTGAGCGGTGGCGCAGGGCGCGCAAACCCTTTGCCTCGGGCCGCAGTGATGCGCTAAAGAACAGCGATTACGGTCCATCGCCATGGGAGGGGTGCTGGATGCTACCTGACGCATCGTTCATCACGCGGGTCCAGTCGGACGCGCCGAAGACTGCGGATGCCATTGCGCATGTGCTCGCGCAGCTCGCGCCCGAGACGCTGGCGCTGATCATTCTCTTTGTCGGCGAAGGCCATGATCTGGCGGTGATCGAGCAAGCCCTCGCGCCCATTGTCGGCGATACGCAGATCATCGGCTGCACCACGGCGGGCGAGATCGGCGCGGGGGGCTATCTCGAAAGGCAGATCGTGGTGATGGGCCTGCCGCGCAGCCTGTTTCGCGTGGCGACCGGCCATCTGAGCAATCTGCGCCAGTTCGACCCGGAAGCCGCGCGCGATCTGACCTTTGAATTGCGCGCCGAGGTCACGTTCTCGACCGCTGACTGGGCCAATGAAGTGGCCTTTCTGCTCAGTGACGGGCTGTCGCTGATGGAGGATCAGCTGGTCTGGGCGCTCTCCGAAGCGCTGGGGCAGAGCCCGCTGGTGGGCGGCTCGGCGGGCGATGGGCTGAGCTTTGGCAAAACCTTCGTGCTGCATGAGGGCCGCTTCCTGACGGATGCGGCGGTTCTCGCGCTCCTGCGCACGCCCTGCCGGGTGACAGCGTTTCGCTTCGACCATCTTGAGCCGACCGATCACCGCATGGTCGTGACCGATGCCGATCCCGAACAGCGGCTTGTGCGCGGGATCAATGGCATGCCTGCGGGGCCGGAATATGCGCGCATTCTCGGCAAGGATCCCGAACAACTCTCGCCCTTCACTTTCGCGGCCAATCCGGTGGTGTCGAAAATCGGCGATGAGCATCACGTGCTGGCGATCCAGCGCGTGGAGCCGGACGGCACCTTGCGGTTCTTCTCCGCCATCGAGCCGGGGCTGGTGCTGCGGCTCGCGCAGAGCACCGATCTGGAGGCGCATCTGGAACGCGAATTGTCGCGCCTTGCGCCCAAGGGCGAGACGCCTGCAATCCTCGCCTGTGACTGTATCCTGCGCCGGCTGGAGGCCGAGAACAGCCAGAGCGCGCATCGCATCTCCAAGGTGCTCGACCGTTTCGGGGTGACGGGGTTCAACACCTATGGCGAGCAGTTCAATCTGGTGCATGTGAACCAGACCTTCACCGGGCTCGCCTTCTACCCGCCCGAGGAAGACACCGACGCGCTCGGCACTGGCGATTTCACGGCCCCCCTGATGAAGACCCGCGCGGATGCCTGAGAATTTCCTGACCGAGAACCTGAGCCCGGAGGAGGAAAACCTGCGCCTGCGCGCGATCATCGACGCGCTGATGGACAGCTCTGAACGCGCCGCGCAAAGCCCCAACCGCCCCATCGGCCAGCTCAACCATGTCGTCGCAATGGAGCAGCAGATCCGCACCCGCACCCGCGATCTGGCCGAGACACTAGACCGGCTGCGCACCTCCAACGCGCGGCTCTCGCAGGCCGAACGCGACGCCGTGAACGCGCGCAATGCGCTCGCGGATGCGCTGGAAGCCATGAGCGAGGGCTTTGCGATGTTTGACGCGCAAGACCGGCTGACCATGTGGAATTCACGCTTCTGCGCCGATCTGCCGGATGTGCGCGCGCGCATCGAACGGGGGCTGTTCTTCCAGCAATATGTGCAATTCGTCTCCGAGAGCCCGGCGCTGAATCTCGCAAATCATGTCTCGCGCGATGATTGGGTGGCGCAGCGCATCGACAGCCACCGGCGGCGCGATGTGAATTTCATGGTGCCGCTGATCGAGGATCAATGGCTGCAGGTCTCCGAACAGCGTATGGCCTCGGGCGGGACCGCGGTGACGCAGACCGATGTCACCAACATGGTGCGCAATGCCCGCGAGGAGCGCACGAAACTGCTCGATGAGCAGGCCCAGATGGTGCGCGCGACGCTTGATCACATCGACCAGGGGGTGATGATCTTTGACGCGAAAGCGCGGCTCGCGGGCTGGAACCGGCGCCTGCGTGAATTGTTCTCTCCACCAGTAGACTTGCTGGGTATTGGCACCCCCTTTGCCGCAT
>PXDM01000455.1 GCA_003565055.1 Paracoccaceae bacterium | reverse complement strand
GTGACCCGCGCGCCGATGGCAAAGGCATTGCCGCCCGGTTGTCGCAGATCGACCGCGAGCCAGTTGCCCGTCCCTTCGGTCACATTGCGGTAGAGCCGTGCAGGCGCGCGGCGGTTCACCACGACCAGATCGAGCCGCCCGTCGCCGGTCAGGTCGATCAGCGCCGCGCCCCGGCTGCGTTCGGGATCCGCGAGCCCGGCCTGGTCCGAGACTTCGGTGAAGCGCCCATCCGGGCCCTGGATCAGCAGCGTGTTGGGGTCTGCCATGGCGAGGTCGGGCATCTGGTCGACATTGCCCTTGGCCACGAACAGATCCGCGCGCCCGTTATTCGTCACATCGCCCCATTGCGCATGCCAGCCGGTCGAGGGGCGGCCATCATCGCCCGTCGCGGGCCGGTGCGCCGTGTGGCCCATCTCATAGGGCGCGACGCTGTAGCTGCCATCCGGTTGCGCAAGCTGGAGCATCTGATCGGCCATCGAGGTCAGGTAAACATCCGCCAGCCCGTTGCCGGTGATGTCGCGGCTGGCGATACCCATGCCCCAGAGCTGCCAATCGCCCCAGCCATCCTCCGGCCCCAGAAAACGCTGCTCGGCAATGTCCCACATCTGCTCGGCCCCGCCGCGCACATAGTAGTGCCGGTCGTTCGAGAGCCGCAGTGTCAGGCGGTCGCGGGCGTCACGGGCGGCAAGCGCCGAGAGCGGGCAGAAACCGGGGCTGAGGGGGGTCGAGTGCCAGCCTTTGCCCTCCGGGGTCAGGATCTGGTTGTCGTCGCAGGCGAAGAATGGGCCTGTCGGGTCATCGCGATCGACGTAATTGCCGATAAAGAGCGTGGCGCGGGGCGCGCCCGCTTCCCACCATGCGGTGAAGGCGGTGGACCATGCGTCGCCCGGATCAATGCCGAGCGCGTCGGTCGCGTCCTCGAACGCGCAATCGCCCAGACCGCGCAAAACCATGTTCGGGCCGACGCGCAGGATGAAGAGATCGAGCACCCCGTCGCCGTCAATGTCGATGGGATAGGCGCCAGTCATGCCGGTGATGGGCAGGGCTTCGGGCGTGAAGGCCATCTCGCCTTCGTTGCGCAAGAGAAGCGCGTCGGATGTGCCGCCCGCGAGCACCAGATCGGGCAGGCCATTGCCGGAACAATCGAGCGCCGCCACGCCACCGCCCACGAAATGCTCCCACCCGCCGCTATAGTGATGCGCGGGGATGCGCGCGCTCACATCATCGAAGCGCGGCAGGGGGTCCGCCTGCGCTGTGCCCGCCATCAGCAGCAGACAGACGAGCGCCCTCATGCAGCCCCCTGCCGCTGCGCGCCCAGCAGATCATCGGTCAACTGCCCGAGCGCCAAAGCCACGGCCCCCTGCGCCCAGACCAGATCACCCCAGGCGTGGATTTCGACGCGGGCGGGCGCACGTGCGCCGGTGAGCGTCATGGCCTGCATCTCGGCCAGAACCTCGCGCGCGTAGAGGTAATCGTATTGCATCCGTCCGCCCGAGAGGATGATCACTTCGGGGTCGAACATCTGCGCGACATTGGACAGGCCCAGCGCCAGATAGCGCCCGGCGCGGCGGAAGATCGAGAGCGCGGCCTCATTGCCGCGCCGCGCTTCGGAAAAGAGCGATTCCAGCAGCGCCAAGGGGCTGTCGGAAAAGCTGGCGTGCTGGTCAAGCGCGGTTGCGGCTTCGCGGGCCAGCGCATAATCGGCGACATAAGCTTCCAGACAGCCGCGCTTGCCGCAGCGGCACAGCGCCCCGTCGAGCTGGACCTTGGTATGGCCCAGCTCCATCCCCATCCCGCGCGCGCCCCGGTAGAGCTGGTTGAACAGCACCAGCCCCATGCCGACGCCATGTTCGATCGTGACCACGGCGAAATCGGATTTGCCGCGCCCGCCGCCGAACCACAGCTCTGCCAGGGTCAGCAGATTGGCGTCATTGTCGAGATAAGCAGGCACGCCCAGCGCGGCTTCGAACTGTGCGCGCAGCCCAAGTCCCGGCGCATCCAGCATGGGCGACCAAGGCACGTTGCCCGTGGCGTAATCGACCATGCCCGCCATGCCCAGACCGACACAGCGGATCTGCGCGCGCGTCATGCCCTGCTGTGCCAGCAACTGGTCGACCAGCGCGCGGGCCTCGGCGATCAGGATGGCGGCGCTTTTGCGATTGGGGCGCGTCGGCAGGCTCAGATCCGCGATGCGCTGGCCTGCGAAATCGCTGAGCACTGCCGTATGGCGCAGATCGCCGAGCTTGACGCCGATGACGTGATGGGCCTCGGACGCGACTTGCAGGCTGACGGGGGGCCGCCCGCGTGCGCTGCGCGGCGGGTCCGTGTCGGGCGTGTCGGGATCGGCGGTTTCGCGCAGAAACCCCTCGGCGATCAGATCGCTGGTCACGGCACTGACCGAGGCGGCACTGACGCCCAGCCGGCGGCCCATCTCGGCGCGGGTGGTGCTGCCATGGGCGCGGACGAATTCGAATAGAACCTGCCGCAAGGGGCGCGGCATGGCCCCGGTCAGGTCCGTGAGCAATGGCCCGCAGCCCGGAAGGGCGGCGCGCGGCGCGTCGGGCCGGGGGTGGATGTCATGCGGGGTCATCTTGGCCTCCCCTCCAAGATTAAATTCGCTGGATGAATTAATAAAGCGGGGAA
Organism: Paracoccaceae bacterium; assembly: GCA_003565055.1. Classification (GTDB taxonomy): domain Bacteria; phylum Pseudomonadota; class Alphaproteobacteria; order Rhodobacterales; family Rhodobacteraceae; genus Roseinatronobacter. The sequence goes on along the minus strand of PXDM01000455.1, from coordinate 4,073 downwards.
AGAGGTCGGATGGCAAGGAAAAATGTGAATTCCATCAAAATATCCGCTAAAAATCGTGCAGTTTTGTAAAATTAAATTTGACAGCCGAAAAATACATGGCATTGTTTCAGGATCAGGCCGAACGAGGAACGACTCGGCCCGACCACGTTCTAGGGAGGAACACATGAACAAGATCATGACCGCGGCGATTGCCGCGACGCTCGGCTTCAGCTCTGCGGCATGGGCCGATTCGCTCACCATCGGTGTGAGCTGGTCGAATTTTCAGGAAGAGCGCTGGCAGACCGATGAAGCCGCGATCCGCGCGGCGCTCGATGAGGCAGGCGCGAGCTATGTTTCCGCCGATGCGCAATCGTCCGCATCCAAGCAGTTGTCCGACATTGAAAGCCTGATCGCCCAAGGGGTCGACGCGCTGATCGTGCTCGCGCAGGACGCCGCCGCCATCGGTCCGGCTGTGCAGGCCGCAGCCGATGAGGGCATCCCCGTTGTCGCCTATGACCGCCTGGTCGAGGACAGCCGCGCCTTTTACCTGACCTTTGACAATGTCGAAGTCGGCCGCATGCAGGCCCGCGCAGTGCTGGAGCAGGCGCCGACTGGCAATTACGTCATGATCAAGGGCTCGCCCACCGACCCCAACGCGGATTTCCTGCGCGGTGGCCAGCAGGAAGTGCTGCAAGCCGCGATTGACGCGGGCGATATCGTGATCGTGGGCGAGGCTTACACGGATGGCTGGCTGCCCGCCAATGCACAGCGCAACATGGAGCAGATCCTGACCGCGCAGGACAATAATGTGGATGCGGTCGTGGCGTCGAATGACGGCACAGCGGGCGGGGCTGTGGCCGCGCTGACCGCACAGGGGATGCAGGGCATTCCGGTGTCCGGGCAGGATGGCGATCACGCGGCGCTGAACCGCATCGCGCTGGGCACGCAGACCGTGAGCGTATGGAAAGATGCGCGCGATCTGGGTCGCAACGCGGCGGAGATCGCGGTGCAGCTCGCGGGCGGCACGGCGATGGCGGATATCGAGGGGGCCGAGATGTGGACCTCGCCTGCAGGCACGGAAATGGTGTCGATGTTCCTTGAGCCGGTACCTGTGACAGCCGACAACCTGTCGCTGGTGGTCGATGCAGGCTGGATCAGCCGCGAAGCGCTCTGCCAGGGCGTAAGCGGTGGCCCTGCGCCCTGCGACTGAGCCAAATCTGACGCTGGGGGCGTGCGCGCGTTGCGCGCCCCTGATGCGCATCCCCGCCCCAAGGCAGGATTTTTCCCATGAGCACCTCTGACACCTCTGCCGCTGCCAAATCCAAGGCATCGGCCCGCCCCCGGCTATCCGACACGCTGGAGCTGGACACGCGCCTGCTGGGCATGATCGGCGCGTTCATCGCTGTGCTGGTTGTCTTCAACCTGCTGACCGATGGCCGCTTTCTGACCCCGCGCAATATCTTCAACCTGACGATCCAGACCGTCAGTGTGGCGATCATGGCCACTGGCATGGTTTTCGTGATCGTCACGCGCCACATCGACCTGTCGGTGGGGGCACTTCTGGCGACCTGTTCGGCGGTCATGGCCATGATGCAGACCGCGTGGCTGCCGCAATATCTGGGCCTGCCGCTGGGGCACCCGATGATCCCCTGGCTGGCGATTGGCGCAGGGCTGGTGACAGGCGCGGTGATCGGGGCGTTTCAGGGCTGGCTGACGGGCTATCTGATGATCCCGGCCTTCATCGTCACGCTGGGTGGCTTGCTCGTGTGGCGCAATACGGGCTGGTATCTGACCAATGGGCAGACCATTGGCCCGCTGGACCCGACATTTCAGATGTTCGGCGGCATCAATGGCACGCTGGGCGAGTTCTGGTCCTGGGTGCTGGGCATCGTCGCGACGCTCGCTGCCTTGGGTGCGCTCTGGGCCAAGCGGCGCGACAAGCTGCGGCACCAGTTTCCGGTCAAGCCGCTCTGGGCTGAATTCGCGCTGGGTGCGATCATCGCGGGCGCGATTCTGGGCTTCATCAAGATCCTCAACTCCTATGAAGTGCCCGCCGCCCGTCTGCGCCGCGAATTCGAGGCGCGCGGCGAGGTCATGCCCGAGGGCTATACCGAGGTGTATGGCCTGCCGATTTCGGTGCTGCTCTTGATCGTCGTCGCGGTCGTGATGACCATCGTGGCGCGCAAGACGCGGCTGGGGCGCTACATTTTCGCAGCGGGCGGCAATCCGCAGGCGGCAGAGTTGTCGGGCATCAATACGCGGCTTCTGACGGTCAAGGTTTTCGCCATCATGGGCGCGCTCTGTGCGATCTCGGCGGTGGTGGCTTCGGCCCGGTTGACGAACCATTCCAACGATATCGGCACGCTCGACGAGTTGCGCGTGATCGCCGCAGCGGTGATCGGTGGCACAGCGCTCGCGGGTGGTCTGGGCACGATCTACGGCGCGATTCTGGGCGCGCTGATCATGCAATCGCTGCAATCGGGCATGGCCATGGTTGGCGTCGACGCGCCCTTGCAGAACATCGTCGTGGGCTCGGTGCTCGTGCTCGCGGTGCTGATCGACATCATCTATCGCCGCCGCACCGGAAAGGGTTGAGCCATGACGCCACTTGTAGACATCCGCAATCTCTCGATTGCTTTCGGCGGTGTGCAGGCGGTCGATGATGTGTCGATCGACCTCTATCCGGGCGAGGTCGTGGGGCTTCTGGGCCATAACGGCGCGGGCAAATCGACGCTGATCAAGATCCTGTCGGGGGCGTATCGCGCCGATAGTGGCGAGATCTGGATCGACGGCAAAAAGGCCACGATCAACAGCCCCCGCGACGCCCGCGCCTATAATATCGAGACGATCCATCAGACGCTTGCCCTTGCGGACAACCTGCCTGCGCCCGCGAACCTGTTTCTGGGGCGTGAGCTGCGCACGATGTTCGGCTTTCTCGATGACAGCCGGATGGAATCGGAGACGCGCAAGATCATGGCGCGGCTGAACCCAAATTTCCGCAAGATCGCCGAGCCGGTGAGCGCCCTGTCAGGCGGCCAGCGGCAATCCGTGGCGATTGCGCGCGCGGTCTATTTCAACGCGCGCATCCTGATCATGGATGAACCGACAGCGGCGCTGGGCGTGCATGAAACCAAGATGGTCGCGGATCTGATCAAGGAATTGAAGGGGCAGGGTCTTGGGATTTTCCTGATCAGCCATGACACGCGCGAGATGATGGAGCTTTGCGACCGCGTGTCCGTGATGAAAAACGGCCAGCTGATCGGGACCGAGCGGGTTGAGGATGTGACCGAGGATGACATTCTGTCGATGATCATCATGGGCAAGAAGCCGGAAAAGGCCGCGTGATGTATCTGGGACTGGACCTTGGCACATCGGGCCTGAAAGGGCTCGTGATTGACGACAGCGGCGCAGTGGTGGCGGAAGCGTCTGCGCCGCTGAGTGTCGCGCGGCCCTATCCCGGCTGGTCGGAGCAAGACCCTGCGGACTGGATCACAGCGGCCGAGGGCGTGTTGCGCGCGCTTGGCGCTCAGATCGACATGGCAGCGATTGCGGGCATCGGGCTTTCGGGCCAGATGCATGGCGCGACGGTGCTCGACGCTTCGGACAAGGTGCTGCGTCCTTCGATCCTGTGGAACGACACCCGCGCGCATGCCGAGGCCGCAGCGCTCGACGCGGAGCCGCAGTTTCGGGCGATCAGCGGCAATATCGTCTTTCCGGGCTTCACCGCGCCAAAACTCGTCTGGATGGCGCGGCATGAGCCGGATCTGTTCGCGCGCGCGGCCAAGGTGCTTTTGCCGAAGGATTATCTGCGGCTCTGGCTGACCGGCGGGCATGTCGCGGAAATGTCGGATGCGGCGGGGACGAGCTGGCTCGATACCGGGGCGCGGGACTGGTCTGATGACTTGCTCACCGCCTCCGGCATGACGCGCGAGCAGATGCCCACACTGGTCGAAGGCGCGGGCGTGTCGGGCCATCTGCGCGCGGCTTTGGCGCAGGAATTCGGGCTGACCCCCGGCATCCCGGTCGCGGGCGGGGCGGGTGACAATGCGGCGACCGCCATCGGTCTGGGTGTCGCGCGGGGGGGGCAGGGATTT
>PXDM01000111.1 GCA_003565055.1 Paracoccaceae bacterium | reverse complement strand
GTTGGCACCAACGAAATGAGTACCTACGACGGGGCTTACCGTGTGCGAGTGGGGGCGGATTTCGAAAATCATATTTTTGATGCAGACAACAACCCTCTTGGAATTACGGAAGATCTGTCTGCTGATTATGAGGAAGAGTATCCAAAGGGATTTGTCTCCAGTAAGCTCAAGGTTCTGGAGTATAAATACTCCTTAGATGGCTTAGTTTCAGATTTGACAACAGGAGATAAACAAGCATCCGATATAGATTTAGTATTGGCTTGGGAGGCCGGTGAAGATTACGTGCAATTGTTTGGCTTAAACTCACTACTAATTGACGAGGGAAGCTCTGATCGCGAATATCATGGAATCACACATACTTTATCGGACGAATATGGTAATCACGTAATGGACGTAATCCTACTTCGCGACCTTATCGGTTTCTTAAACGATCCAGAAGAAGAGGCTCAAAACCAGAAACTATATGAAACCTAAAGTGGTAAGCAGTAAATGCCTATTTCTACACGACAGAAAGGCCATCAGGGGCCTGAGCGTGGGGAACTCTTCGGTGCTGCGCCTGTGAAGGTTTCTCCGATGCTGCGGCCTGCCTGAATGTCGCTGATGGGCTCGAAGCCGTCATAGGGGTATCTTGTGTCAGGTAGCGAACACTAACTCTGACCGGATTGCGCTTTCTTCACCCAGGCGCCGCTTTCTTCCGACCAGTATTCGGCCAGCACGCCCGCGCTCACCATGGCTTTCCATTGCGCGCGGGCGAGATCCATCGCCTGCGCGTCTTGCCCGTCAAACAGCACCCAGAGCCGTTCCAGCCCCGCCACGTCTTCCGCGTGCACTTCCGCGCTCTCGATGCTCATCACGCAGACCGGGGCATTCGGCGCGGCGGCCTGCGTCGTCAGCAGGATCGGCTGATCCGCGTCATGCGGCCCGCCCGCGCGGCCATGGGGCAGGAAGCTGTCCTTCGCGGCGGTCCAAAGATGCAGATCCAGCCGCTCCAAGGCCGCCTTCGAGCGCGCCCGCACAGCCACGCGCATCCCCTGCGCATGGGCGCGGGTCAAGAGCGTGGTCGCCGTCACCTCCATCGGGCTGTGGGTCAGGTGGTAGAACATCGCCTTGCCCATCGCGCGCAGCGCTCAGCGGGTCTCGAACCGTGCGCGAACCAGCGCATCAAGCGCCAGCACGCCCCAGCCCGACGCGCCCTTCGGCGCATGCGCACTCTCGCCCTTGGTCAGCGCCACGCCCGCGATATCGAGATGGATCCAGGGCATGTCCGGCTTGATGAAACATTGCAGGAAACTCGCTGCCGTGATCGAGCCTGCGGGACGCCCGGCGGAGTTCTTGATATCGGCGATGCGCGATTTGATCAGCTTGTGATAGGCCGGATCGAGCGGCATCCGCCAGGCGCCTTCGCCTACCTCTGCCGCCGCGTTCAGAAATGCTTCGGCGAGGGCATCATCATTGGCGAAAACCCCGGCCTTCTCATGGCCCAGCGCCACGATGATCGCGCCTGTCAGCGTCGCCAGATCAATCACGGCGTGCGGCTGGATATGCTCCTGCGCGTACCAGAGCACATCCGCGAGCACCATGCGGCCCTCGGCATCCGTGTTGATCACCTCGATCATGTCGCCCTTCATGGATTTGACCACATCGCCGGGGCGCTGGGCGCGGGCATCGGGCATGTTCTCGACCAGCCCGACCAGCCCCACGACATGCGCCGGCGCCTTGCGCGCGGCGAGCGCCTGCATCAGCCCGACCGTGACGGCAGCGCCGCCCATATCCATGGTCATTTCTTCCATGCCCGCACCGGGCTTCAGCGAAATCCCGCCCGTGTCGAACATCACGCCTTTGCCGACCACGGCCAGCGGCGCGCCCTCGGCCCCTTCCCAGCGCAGGATCGCCAGTTTCGACGGGCTGTCCGAGCCTTGCCCGACCGCAAGCAGCGACCGCATGCCAAGCGCCTCCATCTCCGCTTCCTCAAGGATCTCGACCTTGAGCCCCAGCGCCTCCATCCCCTTGATCTGCTCAGCGAAGCTCGTTGTGGTCAGCACATTCGCCGGGGCATTGACCAGATCGCGGGTCATATGCACCGCCCCCGCCAGCGCCACGGCTTCAGCGAGGTCAGCTTCGGCCTTCTCGGGGGAATTGACCATCAGGGTGTAGGGACCGAAATCGGGCTTCGGTTTGGATTTCTGGGCCTGATACTGGTAGCTGCGCAACAGCGCTGCGCGGATCATCTCGCCCACAGGCAGGGCATTGGCGCAGATGAGTGTCGCGCTTGTCCCTTGCGCGCGCCCGATGCTCAGCCCCGCCTTGCGCAAGGCCTCTGGCTCAACACGCTTGGGCATGCGTACGATCTGCACAGATTCCGCCGCGACCCCTGCAGGATAGTCGAGCGTCAGTGCCTCACCGGGCTTGAGCTTGCCAAATGCCTCGCTCTCCACGGCGCGCGACAGGGCTTTGCGCATCAGCGTGTCGAGCTTGCGCGTGGTCCTAGGCAGGGGCGCGTCCTGATCCGCGAACACCACCACGCGGCCCGTCTGCTGGGCAATCGCGTCGAGGTCGGTTTCGATCAGGGCAGGGGTTTGCATCTGTGTCATGGGGCCTCCGGGCAAAGATTTGCCCCAAGACCTAGCGTGCGATTTGCGCTTTTACCATGGCCTGCGTGACCCGCTTGTCAGAAACGCAGGTTGAAATGCCGTGTCAGCCCGATTTCAGCGCTGATCTGGTTGCGCGAACCTTGCTCGACGATGGGCGAATCCGCTGCATCACCGCGCAGCCGGTCGAAACGCACCGATCCCGACAGGCCCCAATCCGCGCCGAGCGGCTGGTAGGCGCCGGCCTCCACGCCGATAGAATGGAAGCCCGCTGAAGGAGTGAAGGCTGTCAGACCGGAATCTGCCGCTTCATCCTCGGTCACGCCGAAATAAGTCCGGTTGAATGTCCGGTTGCCGAATTCCGCGCGCGGGCCTGCGTTCAGGACCAAACCCGAAGGGTCGCGGTAAATCAGATTGGCACCCAGCTCGCCCGCGATGGCCCGGTGACCGATCACGCCGTAACGCAACTCGCCATAGGCCTGCCAGACATCGTCGGTATATTGCACACCGACGCCGATCTCGGCGGACGCTTTCACATCATCAAGCCCGTCAAGCTCATCCTTGCCTTCGCGCTTGGGGATGAAGCGGAACGTGCCATAAGCGCCTGCACCGGGGGCGAAAGGCTCAGCCGTCTCGAGCGCGCCCAGCGACAGTGCGCCAAGGCGCAGCCCGCCGAACCCGAAACTGCCGGTCGGCCCAGCGCTGTAGCTGTCCGAGCCGAAATAGTCGGGCACGACCGCAGCGCCGCCCGTGATCGAAAAGGACAACCCGCGCTCCTGCGCGACAGCGGGCAGGGCGATGAGGCCGCAGCCAAGGGCGGTGACAAGGCGCAAAGTGCGGGTCATGGTCATGAGCGGAACTTCCCGAATCGAAGAGAGGGTACGTGGTGTTGTGGAGAGTCTTAGGTGGCAGTGTCGAAATTTCCACGCAGACTGTGCAACCTGCGGCAGAAATCTTGAATTCTGTTGTGTTTTTGCCGATGGAGGGGCGATCTGCAAGAGAAAGGGCGCGCGATGAAATTCTGTGTGGCGATTGATGGTCCGGCAGCGGCGGGCAAGGGGACGATCAGCCGCGCAGTGGCCGCGCATTTCGGCTTTGCGCATCTCGATACGGGACTTCTCTACCGCGCGGTCGGCATGAAGGGCGGAGACCCCACCCAGGCGGCCTGCACGCTTTGCGCCGAGGACCTCGCTCGCCCCGATCTGCGCAGCCTGGCGGCGGGCGAAGCGGCCAGCCGCGTGGCCGTGCTGCCGGATGTGCGCGCGGCCCTCGTGGCGTTTCAGCGCGACTTTGCCGCGCGCGAGGGCGGGGCCGTGCTGGACGGGCGCGATATCGGCACAGTGATTTGTCCGGGGGCCGAGGTGAAGCTCTTCGTCACCGCCAGCGCCGAATGCCGCGCCGAGCGGCGCTGGCGCGAGACGGGCGAGGGCAGTCTGGCCGAGGTGCTGGAACAGGTCCGCGCCCGCGACGCCCGCGACATGGGGCGGGCTGATGCGCCGCTACGCCCGGCTGAAGATGCGATCACGCTCGACACGACCACGCTGAGCATTGACGAGGCCGTGGACAAGGCGCTCGTGATCATCCGCGCCCGGTTGGGGTAGTGGCCAGTGCTGGCCCGCTGACGACATTCCTCTAGGCTTGACTGTTGAGGCGGGTAAGACACGGACGAAGCTACCGTTGCGAGTCAGTAGCGTCTAGGAATGCTTGCCCTATGGTGAGGGATTAGATGGATATCCAGATCAGGGGAGGGACCGCGGCCGACGCTGCAGAGGCAGTGAATGCTCTGCGCCGCTCGATCGCTGAGCTATGCGTTGCAGATCATTTGAATGATCCGACAGAACTCGACGGGTGGCTTCGCAATAAAACCGTTGCGGCTTGGCGACAGTGGATTGCCCGCGATGATGCAATAGTGCTTGTGGCGGAACGTGATAGCAAGATCGTCGGTGTCGGGATGGCGACGCTAAGCGGCGAAATTCTGTTGAACTACGTCCATCCCGAAGCTCGCTTTGAAGGCGTCAGCAAGGCCATCTTGGAAGCCATAGAGGCGAAACTACGGCTACGGAACGTTCAGCGATGCCAACTGGAAAGCACGGTCACAGCTCGACTGTTCTACGAGCGTTGCGGCTTTCATTCGGAAGTGGAAGATAGCTGTTTTCTTTCCAAGCCCCTGTAGAGGCAGGGTCTGGTGTGGCTCAAAACCCGTCACTTGAAACCGTTTGATACGCGAGATCCCCCTACCGCCCGCGATAGGGCTCGACATATTGCAGTGCCATGTCCCAGGGAAAGAAAATCCACGTGTCCTGGCTGACTTCGGTGATGAAACTGTCCACCATCTCGCGGCCCTTGGGCTTGGCATAGACAGTCGCAAAATGCGCCTTCGGGAACATCTCGCGGACCAGTTCCAGCGTTTTGCCCGTGTCGACCAGATCGTCGATGATCAGGATGCCTTCGCCCTGATCGCCCATCAGATCGGCCTGGGGCGCTTTGAGCACCTGCGCCTCGGCCTGTTTCTGCCAGTCATAGGATTTGACGCTGATCGTATCGACCGTGCGGATGTCCAACTCGCGCGCGATGATCATCGCAGGCGCAAGCCCGCCGCGTGTAATCGCGACAATCGCGCGCCATTGGCCGCCATCGGGGCCTTGCTTGTCCAGCCGCCAGGCCAGCGCGCGGCTGTCGCGGTGGATCTGGTCCCAGCTGATATGGAAGCCTTTTTCATGGGGCAGGCGGTCGGTCATGATATGTCCTCAAGTGGCAGCGAGTGAGACGCCCAATGCGGCCAGCATGCCGCCAAATGCGCGATCAATCCAGAGTTTGAAGCGCGCATATGCGGTGCGGGGCGTGGGGAAGCTGAAGGCGCGCGCGACGGCGAGCGTGCAGAGCATTTCATTCGCGAAAACCAGCGCGAGCAGCAGCGCGAGGGTCAGCGCGCTGGAGCCGGGCGGGACGGCCGCGACGAAGACCGCGCCGAAAAAGACAGCGGGTTTGGGATTGGCGAGTTGTGCGAGCAGGCCCAGCCGAAACGCAGCGCCCGCTGTGCCGGGGCGCGGCGTGCGGGGCGCATCCAGTTGCACCGGGTCTTTCGCGTGGCGCCACATCCTGACAGCGAGCCAGATCAGAAACGCCGCGCCTGCGAGCTTGAACGCCCAGAAGAGCCCCGGCGCGATGGCAAAGAGCGCGGCCAGCCCGAAGAGCGCCGCCGCCGCCCAGATCATCGCCCCCAGCGCCATGCCGAGGCAGAGCCAGACGCCCGTGCGGAAGCCTTGGGTCACGCCGGTGCGCGCGGCCAGCAGAATGGCCGGCCCGGGGCTTGCGGCGGCGAGCAGATGCGCGAGCCATGCTGCAAAAACCCCGGTCATGCGTTCAGTGATCCTTCTTGCCGGTCACCACGTCGATATCAGGCGCGTCCACGGCCTTCATGCCGACCACGTGATAGCCTGCATCGACATGCAGATTCTCGCCCGTGGTGCCCGAGCCGAGATCCGAGAGCAGATAGAGCGCCGCCTTGCCGACCTCCTCCTGCGTCACATTGCGCCGCAGCGGCGAATTCAACTCGTTCCATTTCATGATGTAGCGGAAATCGCCGATTCCGCTCGCCGCCAGCGTCTTGATCGGCCCGGCGCTGATCGCATTGCAGCGGATCCCATCCTTGCCCAAATCTTCAGCGATATATTTGACCGATGCTTCCAAAGCGGCCTTGGCCACGCCCATGACATTGTAATGCGGCATGACCTGTTCGGCACCGTAATAGGTCATCGTCAGCAGGCTGCCGCCCTCGGGCATGAGCTTCGCGGCGCGCTGGCAGACAGCCGTGAAGGAATAGACCGAAATATCCATGGTCATCGCGAAATTGTCGCGCGACGTGTCGACATAGCGCCCGCGCAACTCGGATTTGTCGGAAAAGCCGATGGCATGGACGACGAAATCGATCTTGCCCCAGAGCGCCTCAAGCCCCTCGAACAGGCGGTCCACCGAGTCCATGTCGCTGACGTCACATTCGAACAGATGCGCCGTGCCCAGGCTCTCGGCGAGCGGCAAGACGCGCTTTTTCAAGGCGTCGCCCTGATAGGAAAAGGCCAGCTCCGCGCCCTGATCGCCGAGCGCCTTGGCGATCCCCCATGCGATGGATTTATCATTCG
>PXDM01000281.1 GCA_003565055.1 Paracoccaceae bacterium | reverse complement strand
TCGACATGATGCATCGCGGCGAGTCGATCCGCTCCGTCGTGATCTACTGAGCGCGGGTGCTGGGAAGGTGCGTGCTTGCCACGCACCTTCTTTTCTCTCGAGCGTCGCTAACCCTCCCCTCGCACCACCGCCGGTTGTCAGCGATCCGGCACAGCGGTCGGCGCTGGCTCTGCGGTGCTCGCGCGCAGGTTCATCATCAGTGCCAGCGCGGTCACGGCGAGCCCGGCAATATTCAGCTGCCAGCTTGGCGCGATCAGAAGCCCCGCGCCCGCGAAGGCCATGCTCCGCTGCAGGACAGTCAAGCCCGTTGCGAAATAGTTGATCGTCGCCGTGGCGAGCGCGAGCACGCCCACGGCCTTGACCAAGGCCACCGCGATGATCTCGACCGTGCTGCCCTCCATCAGAAGCTGCGGGGAATAGACGAACATGAAGGGGATGGTGAAAGCCACCCAGCCCAGTTTCATCGTATCGACCACGGCTTTGGTCCAGGGAATTTCAGCAATCGCGGCTGCGGCATAGATTGCCGTGCAGACGGGCGGGGTGATGGTGGCGAGGATGGCGAAATAGAAGGCGAAGAGATGCGCATGCAGCGGCGGCACATCGAGCGCGATCAGCGCGGGCGCGGCCAGTGAGGCCGAGAGCACATAGGCCGCCGTGGTCGGCATCCCCATGCCGAGAATGATGCAGGCCAGCATCGCCATGATCAGCACCAGAAACAGCGACTGCCCGCCGAAGGTGACCATCATATCGGTGAATTTCACCCCGATCCCGGTGGCCGAGATCATCGAGACGATGATCTGCGCCGTGAAGGCCAGCACGGCCATCATGGCCAGGCTGATCCCGGCTTTGCGCAGGATCTCCAGAAAGATCAGGAGCTTCTCGCGCAGCGTATGTTCCCAGTTGAAGACGAAGAACACGAACAGGGTTGCGAGGATCGCCTGCGAGCCCGCATAGGCGATGGAATAGCCTGTGACCAGATACCAGATCATCAGCGCCACTGGTAAAACCAGTTGCAGGAAGAACAGCCAGGTAAAGGTCGCGCGGGCCGAGGGGATGCGCGCGGCGGGGACCGGGGCGATGCCTTCCTTGCGGGCCGAATAGTGGATCACCCAGAAATTGCCGAGGTAAAACAGGATCGCCGGAATGATCGCGGCGACGACGATGGTGAGATAGGGAATGCCCACGATCTCGGCCATGACAAAGGCCCCGGCGCCCATGATCGGCGGCATCAACTGCCCGCCCGTCGAGGCCGTAGCCTCGACCCCCACGGCGAAGGGGCGACGATAGCCGAGGTTTTTCATCATCGGGATGGTGAGCGACCCGGTGGCCGCCGCATTCGCCATGCCCGAGCCCGAGATCGTGCCCATCAGTGACGAGCCCACGGTCGCAACCTTCGCGGCCCCGCCAACCTGCCGCCCCGCAATCACAAGTGCGGCGTTCATGAAGGCGCGCCCGCCGCCTGTGCCCATCATGATCAGCCCGAACAGGATGAAGATCGAGATCACTGTGGCCGAAAGCCCCGGTAGCATCCCCCAGAAGCCGCTATCGGCCATGAAGAGCCGCGCTGTCATCCGCGTGGCGTTGAAGCCCGCATGCCCCCAGGTGCCGGGGATCAGATGGCCCAGCATCGCATAACCCAGCGCAAGCGCGGCGAGGATCACGAGGCTCCAGCCCAGCACCCGGCGACAGGTTTCGAGAAACACGAAGGTCGCCATGACGGTCAGCACCATGTGATGCGTCTCTGGAAAGAGCCGCGCGCGGAACATGTCCTGCCAGTTCAGCAGCACATAGCCCATCGGCAGCACCGCGCAGAGGATGAGCAGCCAGTCATACCAGGGCAAGGTGCTGCGGGTGCGCGCAGCGCCGGGGCGCAGCGAATAGAAAGCCACAGCCAGCACGGCCCCGAAAAGCCCATGCAGCGCGCGTTGTTGCATATGCGGCAGTGCGCCGAAAAACGCCGTATAGAGATGGAAGACCGAGAAGCCCACGGCAATCGCGGCAAAGAGCCAGCCCTGCCAGCCGGTCAGCGTGCGGTCGGTGCGGGCCTCTTCCTTGATCGAGTCATCGACCTCGGCGATGGTTGGCTCTTCGGCACGGTCTTGCTGGCTCATGGCGTCGCGGTCCTTGTTTTCGGTGCATGTCGTGGCGCGCCTGTGCGGACATTGCCCGGCCTGCCGCTTGGGGTGGTGCCCCGCCCGGCCTGCACCGGGAGGGGCGGGGCGCGCGATCAGCCCTCGTATTCGTCGGGGATCAGCTCTGCGGGCACGTCATGGCCCTGTTCGACCAGATAGCGCACCACGCCCGCATGCAGCGGAATGGTCGAAGAGTTTAGCGTCAGCTCCAACACATCCGGCGGGTTGCCGCCCGGATAAATCGCGGCCATGGCATCCCCGGCCTCAAAGACCGCCACGGCCATGTCATAGGCCATCTGCTCGGTGATCGCATCCGCGCGCGAAAAGAACCCATAGGCGAGGCCCTTGGCGATGACCGGCTCGGGCTGGTTGGCATAGACACCTGCCGGCACCTCGAATGTCAGCGCGAGGCCCGACTCCTCGATCATTTCCGCCTGTTCGGGGGTGAAGCCCAGAACCTGCAGATTGATCGTCGCCTGCAACTCCTCGATCAGCGAATCCGGCTGGTCGATCGCGCCCGAGGTCTTGAAAAAGCCGTCGATGCGCCGGTCCCGAAAGAAATCCGCAGCGTCGCTCATCCCCGCCTGCTGCCAGTCGGGCGCGATCTCCAGCATCTCGAAAATCGCCATGGTCACGGCTTCGGTCGCCGTGCCAAGCCCGCCGGGATTGATCCGGCGGCCGTCGAGATCAGCGATGCTGTCGATGCCGCCGCCCGCATGCACGGTGATCATGTTGGGCGAGGCCGACATGACCGCGATGGCGCGCATCGCTTCATTGCCGCGCCCCTCATACTCGCCGGTGCCGTCGCGCATCGCCGGCAGGGCCAGGAAATTGGCGATGCCCATTTCGGTCTGATTGGCATGCACCATCATCTGGCTGTCCGCAGCCCCGCCGGTCTCGATGACCGAGACATTCACTTCGTCGGACTGGGCATTGATGAATTGCGCGATGCTGGCATAGAAACTGTACCAGCCCGAGGCCGAAGCCGTCGTGGCAAAGCCGATCTGTTGCTGCGCGCTGGCACTGCTGGCCCCGGCGAATGCCAGTGCTGCGCCTATCAATGCGGCCCGGCGGCCCGTTATCTTTGTATTCATCTCCAACCTCTCCTGTTGCGGTCTCGTGACCTTTTCATTCTGCAACCCGCGTGCGGATCACCGCGACAGTTTTGCGGCGCGCGGCCCGCTCCGTGGGCGCGCAGTGCCTGCGCGCATGCGTTCAGACTGCGCGATGCTGGCGCGGCTTGACAATTCAGCTTTGCGTCGCGTTATGTCTCTCTTTGACACTTTTAAGGGGACGAACAGCGACATGTCTGCAGATTTCGCGCAAAACCTCAGATTGCTCTGCAGCTACCGCCCATCTATTGCGCAGGTTGCGACGGATCTGGGCATTCATCGCAGCCAGTTGAACCGCTATCTCGCAGGCGGCGCGATGCCGCGCCCGCCGATCCTGCGCCGGATCGCGGATCATTTCGGGCTGGAACTGCATGAGCTGTTGATGCCGCATCATGCGTTCGCCGATATCGTCGATCTGCGCGGGATTGCATCGGACAGCACCATGCGCAGCATCCGCAGCCATCTCGACCGGGTGCTGCGCTATACCGAGCCGCGCATCCGTATGCTGGAAGGCCGGTTTTTCGAATACTATCACTCGATGTCCACGCCCGGAAAAATCCTGCGCTCGCTGATCGGCTTTCAGATGACCGGGAAGGTGATGACCTATCGGCGGCTGGAGCGGCTCGGCACGCCGACCGCGCCTTGCGCGCGGGTCGAGCGCTATGCCGGTGCGGCTGTGATGACAGGCTACCGCGTGTTCATGCATGACTACGAGACCGGCACCGGGGTCGAGCTGACGCAGACCATCCTCTGCCCGGATTACTCGCATCGCTGGAACAGCCTGCACGGGCTCAAGCTGGGCATTTCGTCCAATCGCGGCCATCTGCCCTGCGCGGCGCGGGTGGTGATCGAACGCACGCCAGTCGGCCAATCCGTGACCCAATGCCTGCGCCAATGTGGGTTTTTCGACCCCGACAGCCCGGAACTGCCGCGCCATATCGTCGAGGCCATCCACAATGTCGCGCCCCACGGTCATGTCTTCGAGGGCATGCGCCGCTGAGCGCGCCGCACGCGCCGCCGCTTTCGCCGGGAGAGCGCTGGACAGTCCCCTGTTCCCTGTGCCAGTCATGGGCGGCCCGGTCGCGGGGACCGCGCCCGGAGCCAGACGGGGACCGAATGAAGATCGACTTTCAAACGCTCTATCTCAAGAAGCGCTTTCCCTTGCGCATCTCGCGCGGTGTCTTTCTGGGCGAGGAGAATCTCTTCCTCTCGGTCAGTGACGGCACGCATACAGGCTGGGGCGAGATGGCCCCGGTGGCCAGCGAAGGTGCCGCCAGCGCCGCAGAGGGCCAAGCGCAACTTGAGCGCTTCATCGCCCAAGGGCTTTACGGGTCGATCCATGACATCTGGGCGCGTGGGTATGCGGCGGGGGTGGGCGGCTGTGCCCTCGCGGCGCTCGACATGGCGCTGTGGGATTTGCGCGCCAAACAGGCGGGAATGCCGCTCTACCGGCTCCTCGGGCTTGCGCGGCGCGGGGTTGTCTCATCCTTGACCGTGGGCATCAACCCGCCCGAGGAAGTGCGCGCACGCGTGCCGCTTCTGCTCGCGCAAGGCGCGCGGGCGCTGAAGATCAAACTCGGCAGCCCAGACGGCATCGAGGCCGATCAGGCCATGTTCGCCGCCGTCCATGAGGCCGCATCGGGCAGTGGTGCCGTGCTGCGCGTCGATGCGAATGGCGGCTGGTCGCTTGAGGAGGCGCGGGCGATGATGGGCTGGCTCGCGGAGCGCGGGGTGGAATATGTCGAGCAGCCGCTGGTGAAGGGCGCGGAAGATCAGTTGCCTGCCTTGTTCAAATCCCGCGCCCTGCCCATTTTTGTCGATGAATCCTGCCAGTTTTCGAGTGATATTCCGGGTTTTGCCGATTGCGTTGATGGGGTGAACCTGAAGCTGATGAAATGCGGCGGCATCACGGAAGCGCTGCGGATCGTCGCCACGGCGCGCGCGCATGGGCTCAAGACCATGATCGGCTGCATGGGCGAAAGCTCGGTTGCCATTGCGGCCGGGGCCTCGCTCTCGGCACTGTTCGACTATATCGACCTTGATTCCCATCTCAATCTCGACCCCGACCCGGCAGAGGGCGCGCCCTTCCTCGATGGCGTGACCCTGCCGGCCGACCGGCCCGGCCATGGTGGCCAGCTCAAGAAAGGCGACCCCGATGCTTGATCCCGCACAGCCCATCGCAATTTTCACCGAAGGCACCATCGGCAAGATCAACGCCAAGATGGCCGAAGGGATCCTGCGCTACGGCCAGAATCCGGTTGCTGCCGTGATCGACAGCTCTCAGGCGGGCGCGCAGGTGCGCGATGTGACCCCCATCGACAGTGACGTGCCGATTGTCGCGACGCTGGAGGAGGCGCAGGCGCTCGGGGCGCAGGTTCTGGTGCTGGGCACCGCGCCCTCGGGCGGGCGACTGCCGCCTGAGTGGATGGCCGTTCTGGATCAGGCGGTTGCAGCCGGTCTGTCGCTGGTCAATGGCATGCACGACCGCTTGCAGCCGCAGTTCGCGGATCGGCTGCGGCCCGGCCAATGGGTCTGGGATTTGCGCGTGCCGCAAGGTGAGGCCCCGCCCATCGGCATGGCCCGCGCCGCCGCCCTGCCGAACCAGCGTGTGTTGATGGTCGGCACGGATATGGCAGTGGGCAAGATGACCGCGGGGTTGGAACTGACCCGCAGCCTGCGCGACGCGGGCCGGGACGCCGTGTTTCTCGCCACGGGCCAGACGGGGATCGCGATCACGGGCCGGGGCATCCCGCTCGATGCGATCCGCGTCGATCATGCCGGGGGCGCGGTCGAACGGCTGGTGCTTGAGGCCGCGTCGCATGACGTCGCTGTGGTCGAAGGGCAGGGCTCGCTTCTGCATCCGGGCAGCACGGCCACCTTGCCGCTGATGCGCGGCAGCTGCGCGACGCATCTGATCCTGTGCCACCGCGCCGGGATGGAGGCGCTGCTCGACGCGCCCGAGATCCGCATCCCGCCGCTGCGCGAGGTGATCGCGCTCAACGAGGCCGTGGCGCGCGCGGCTGGGGCGCTGAACGGGGCGCGGGTGGTTGGCATTGCGCTGAACACGGCGCGGCTCTCGGCTGCTGAGGCCGACGCCGCGATCCAGGCGACGGCCGAGGAGACCGGCCTGCCTGTCGCCGATCCCGTGCGCAACGGGGCCGATGCGCTCGCCAAGGCGCTCTTGTGACGACGCCTCGGCACCAGTCAGCGCTTTCACCGTGCAGGCAAGGCGGCTAAGCTACGGCCCATGGCTGACCTGTTCGACCGCTCCGATCCTGACCCCGGCCCTGCACCGGCCCCCAGTGAGGCACCGCGCCCGCTTGCGGACCGGCTCAGGCCGAAATCACTGGCCGAGGTGATCGGTCAGGACAAGGCGCTGGGTCCGGACGGGCCGCTGGGCGCGATGCTGGCGGGCGGCGAGATGGCGTCGCTCATTCTCTGGGGGCCGCCCGGTGTCGGCAAGACGACCATCGCCCGGCTGCTCGCCGATCAGACCGCGATGCGCTTCATCCAGATCAG
>PXDM01000203.1 GCA_003565055.1 Paracoccaceae bacterium | reverse complement strand
TGAAACAACAGTGGTGCTGAAGCTTTCCCGCGATCTGGCCGAGCAGGTGACGGCCGCCGATCACTTCAAGGTCACTATCATTCGCGGACAGGTTTCGGGTGGCGATATCGTCGGGCATTTCGATCTCAGCGAAATCGATGCCACGATGATCACGTCGGCCTTTCGCTATTGCCGGTCTTAGAGCGCGCTCAATTCTGCAAACAAGGCGCGTTGCGTCAGAACTGGTCTGCGCAGAGCAACAGCTCCTCGACGGTCTCGGCATCGACGCCCAGCGCCTGGATCAGCGCCGCATCGGGGAAAGTGATATGCCGCTCCAGCAGGGCAAGCCCGGCCAGTCGCGTCTGCGCAAGCGTCCTTGCCCCGACACTGCCGTCCACCGGGCCCGGATCGAACCCGGCTTGGTGTAAACCCCTCTGTATCAGCCGGGCGATTTCAGGATCGCGAAAATCGAGCATTCCGCAATAGGCCGCTGGCACCGATGCGGTTTCCGTCCAGCTTTCCACCCGCTTTGCCTGCCCGCCGCTATGACCCGGCACAGCCGCGCGCGTCAGGGCATGGCGCAGGGCAATAGTCGTTTCATCGAGCGCCATGCCAAGATTGCCATTCTGGACAGTTTCCATGAACCATGAGTCCGCCGCTTCCAGCGCCGAGGCGCAGGCGGCGTCTGGATCTGCACCGATATCGGTGCAAGCCACCAGCGCGCAATCTTGGGGGCTGCGGCTGTCACAGCTGTCATACAGCCATGCGCCATCGGGTTGCCGCGCACCAAAGCAGGCGAAATCGCTGTGGCGCACCCAGGTGATGAAGCTGTCTGCCTGCAACTCGAGATTGGCCAGCAGATCCGCATGGCTTTGCCCCTCGGCGGCCACATGGCGCCCTGTGCACAGCGACAGCACCCCGGCCCGTGACAGGGCATCCGCCGCCCGCGCGGGGTGGAACACCGTGCCAAGGCTTTCCAACTCGGGCACGGACAGCCGATAGGGCGCAGCGACCGAGGCCCGATGCATCCCCTGCAGAACAGGCAAGGACAGCCGCGCCTGATCAAGCTTCGCCATCATCCCGGCCTCGACCTGCGGGGGCGCGGTTTCGTCCAGCAGCTGCATCGGGCTGACCAGACCCAACCGTGCCGAGGCATCTGCAAAGCGGCGAGGATGAAAATAGCCTTCGTAATCGGTGTGTCCCGCCAGGAAGATGATGGCGCAGGCCCCGTCGCATACGGCGCCGGGCTCCAGCAGGACGGAGAGTTGGTGGCCCTGCACGAAGCGCGCAATTTCCAGCGCCTCGGACGGGTCGCCGCCGGGGCTGTCGAGCGACAGGACGTTGTTGAACGGGCAATAGCCCTCGGCAAAGCAATGCAGCAGGTCATTGTCACGGAACACGGCCTCAAGCCGCGCGGCATCGCCGGTTGCGATCGCGCCGGACAGTCGCACCACGCGCCCCTCGTGCAGGCTGTGCCAGGCCGCGCCCTGATGCGTCTCCAGCAGGGTCAGCGCGCCGTCGAGGCCAAGCTGCGGGCGGTCGCTCCAGAACCACCAGCCATGCTGCGCGGCACTCTCACGCAAAGCGGTCGGGGTGCCGGTGCCGGGCTGCGCGGCACGGGTCGGGTCGCAGTCGCTGCGCATCCAGTACTCGACACCGCCCCAATGCGTGGCGTTGTCGGACAGACAGCCGGCGATGACCGGGTTCTCGGGCAGTATCTCGACCACGGCCTCTGCCGAGGCCAGACCACCCCAGAAAACTGCCGCCAGAACCACTGCAAGAAACCGTTTCATGCTGTCCTCCCTTTCTGCACACCAATGGCCACGACCCACCTCTCAGCGGCTCTCCAGCGGCGGCAAGCCATAGGGGCGCAGTTGCGCTGCCGTCATCTCGGAGAAGCGCAGCCCGCCAAGCGCGCGGATCCGGCGCTCATAATCGCTGAGAAGGGTGACATTATGCTGATTGCCGGCATTCACGGCATTCCTTTTCTGAATGAGGACCTGATCCAGCAATGTGCGTCTGGTTCTGCGCGTCGTCAGCTGCGGGCGGTTCAGCAACAGCAGGCGCGGTTCCTCGCTGATGCTGGCCAGCGTATTGAACACATCCCGGCGCAGGTAGTCATGGTCTGGCGCCGTGGCGATGCCTGTAAAGATGGGCGAGGCCTGCCTGAAATTGTAGTCGGTGCAGGTCACGCGATACAGATTTTCGTAATAGGCACGCAGACTGCCGAAGCGCATCTCGCCAATTCGCTCCGTAGCTTGCAGAACCCCATTATTGTTCCGATAGCTTCGGCAGATCTGGTCGGCATAGCGCTGCGAGATGTAGCTGTCCGGCCCGCCCAGATGCGGCAGGGGTGCCAGACAGGTTTCGCATTCCGGCCCGTCAAATACCGCTTGCGCAATTGAAGGCGCGGGTAGTGCCGTGGTGTTCAGCACGGCCAGCGCAATGGCAATGCTCTGGCGAAGCTTGCGGCGCGTTTGGTTAATGGACATGGCTTTCCCCTTCTTGCAGTCCCTTCAGAACCTGGCTGCTGTGAGCGGGAAATCACGCAGGTTCTCCATCATCGGGATCGTGGGGTGCTGGCGGAATTCCGTGATCTCGGGTACGCGGCGGGCCGAGAAACTCATCAACTCCTGAATGCTGACGAAGCCATCGGCATTGCCCGCGGCGACGTCTGCCTCTCCTGTCAGCCCCTCGAGCAGGGCGGCCGTGAAGGCGCCATGCCCACCGCCGAAGGATTCGTCCTCGAACGAAGATTGCGCGCCTGTCGAGGAAGCAAGCACAATCGTGCCCGTGCCATCGGCAAGCTGATCCACGGCATCCTCGATCGTGACCCGGCCGCGGCGCTGCGGTCCGAAGGATCCCGCATGACAGATATCCATCATGAACACCGCCTTCTGGTTGATCGGCCTTGCCGTAAGCAAATCATGGAACCGGCTCATGCTCATGCCCGTGAAGGGGCGGTCCATATCTGCGTCATGCGTGACAAGGTAGAGATGCTGATCGCTATCGCGAACGCCATGACCTGCGACGAAGATAACGATTACGTCTTCGGAGGACGCCTGACGCAGAAAGTCATTCAGTTCGATCCGGACGTTTCTTTCCGTAGCCTCCTCGTTGACAAGGACGCGCGTATTGACGCGGGAATACAATTCGCCCTCCTGCGCCTTGAACGTCTCTTCAAGCGCCAGCGCATCGCGATGGGCATAATTAAGGTTCTGGTTCTCGATCTCGTATTCCGAAATGCCAACGCCGAAATACCACAACTGCGTCGGCGGGCGGATCTCGGGCGGGATTGGCGCGTCATCATCCGGGGCGGGGCGTTCGACGGTCCGTGTGATCTCGGCCCGCTGCGTTTCCAGCCGGGCGCCGCGATGAACGATGCTCGCCTCGATCAGGTTGAACCCCTCGTCCAATTCGAACCGACGCTCAATGACGACAACCTCATTGGCCCGCTCGGTTTCCTCCTCACCGTCAAAGAACGAGACATCTTCCTCGAAGCCGCGTGTGCGCGGAATTGTGCGTCCGTTGTGCGAATAGGCGATCTGTGGCGCCTCAACCCCTTCTTCGAGGATCTCGATCCGCAGACTGAGCGTATAGGTCTCATCGCCGGTTTCCAGCGTCTCGGCAGACGCGAGTGAAACAGAATAGGGCATCTCGAACAGATCAGGTTCAATTTCGACGGGCGGCAAATCGCCGGGGCTTGCCCGTTCGAGCAGTCGGGCAAGGTGGCGCTGCACCAGTTGCGGGCTCTCGAAACGCTCTCGGAGCGCCTCGAAGGGCAGGTAGTTGTCGCCAAGCGACCAGAACACGCCCTCTGTGCCGCGCCGCGACGCAGAGAATTCTCCATGCGGTGTATAGGCGATCCATTCGTTGTCGGCCTTGGCGGCAATGGTCAGATGTCGGGTCAGGGTCTCGATATCCAGAAAGACCAGTTCGTTTTCGATGGTGAGGCCGACGATCAGATTCTTGTCTGGGTCAGCGACGACGCCACGCAGTGTGCCAGGAAAGAAAGCGCGTCTATCCTCCACACGAACGAAATCCCATGACCACTCGATCTCAGGGCCATCCGAATCGGTCACCATCCATGTCGTCGGGCGCGGCGTCCAGCGCAGCCGATTTCCGGTCGTTGCGTCATAGACCCGTGCGGCAGTGCGACCGTCGATGCGTAGCGCGTTGTCTTCGTCGCCAATAAACTGAAGCCCGCGCACCTCATCGTCATGAGTAATCCGCTGCACCTGCTCCCCGCTGGCGAGATCATAGATCAGCGCCAACCGGGAATACACAGTGCTGCGCCCGAAACCGTCATTCCAGGAACTGCCGAATGCGATTAACCCGGTACCGTCGTCGATGGCCGACACATTGACCGAGGCCCCCCTGAATTCGGGGTTTTGCAGATCTGCGGTCAACAAGGGCACGCCAAAAGTCGCGGCGGGGGTCACATCGCTGGTGTCAGTTTGAAGTGCCGCCTTGTCATAGACAAGCACCCGCGCCGCCCGCTGCTCAGTCGCCTCCAGCCCCGGGGCACGCCCGAGCAGCACGACATAATCGCGCGACACCTCGATATCGGTCACCTGAATATCCAGCTTCGACAGCCTGGTCTCGCTGAAATCCGAGCTATCAAAGCGCACCAGATGCCCGGCCTCGTCGACTGTCACAAAACGCGAGCCGCCCGGATCAAGCTGATGAAAGCCCAGATCGGTGGCGGTGACCATGGTATGCACCTTGCGCCCCGTCGTCAGACGCCAGACATGATTGCCGACATCGTCGCCGGAGATGAGCAACTCGTTGCCACGGTCAATGGCCAGCGAGCGCCCCGCCGGTCCCTGACTGGTCACGCGGTCCACCGTCCGCAGGGTTCCTATGTCCATTATGTGGATATCGTCGCCCCAGGCACCGAAGACCATTTCACCGTCGGGGGAAAGGCCGATATCAGCGCGTCGGGGTGCATCGCGGCGGGCGGTGACCCTAAGGGTCTCAAGGTCAACGACCGCAATGCCGCCGCCATCACGGCTGAAGCCGTCGTTCAGCACCACCCATGGGCGTTCGGGATGTGCGATCACTGACACGGGGGTCATCGGGCTGCGGGTCTGTCGCGGGCCGGACCCGTCCTGCAGGTTCCAGACGCTGAGCATACCGTCATTGTCAAACGCATAGAAATACTGCCCGTCGCGTGTCGCGCCCATGGCGTGCGGCCAGTTGACCCCGTCTAGGACCCCGGCGGGTGCCAAGTCTCGCGCATCCCAGAGCCTGATTTCGCGCCCCGTTGAAGACCCGGTCGCGATCCGGTCGCCATCGGGCAGCCAAGCGACCACGCTTCCCGATTGGATATCGCTCGTGCGACCGACGGTGCGCAACCGCCGATCAGCAATGTTATATACGCCGAGAAAGCCATCAAGGGTCGTGAAGGCCACCTCGTCGCTGAACGGGCTCCATGCAAGGCGACGTATGTCGTTCGGGATGAATTGTTGCGCCACGGCATGCCCGGTCTTGGCGTCATAGATGTAAAGCATGTTTGTGACCGAGCCGCTGACCTCGGTATAGTTCGAGATCGCGGCAACATACCGGCCGTTGGGCGAGAACGTCCTGTCAGCGCCCCGGAACAGATCCTGGATCTTGACGCCCCGGCGCACGTCCCAGATCTGCACCGGGTAAGCCCCCACCGCAGCGAACTGGCCATCAGGCGAAAGCGCCATGCGCTGCGCTTGAAGACTCGTCGTGACCGCCACTTCTGGATCGCTGATATTGCCATATGGGCGGATTTCGACACGCCGATTGGCATTTCGCCCCGCCTCGGTCTCGTTGGTGGCGATGGGGTGGCGCGGGCCGTGGCCCGCCGAGCGAAGACGGCTGGCGTCCAGCCCGTGCCGGTCTCTGAGATGGCGCATGACCGAAGCGGCCCGGCGCTCTGATAGTGGCATGTTGATCGCGTCATTACCGGTGATGTCAGTATGCCCTTCGACCATAAATACATAGCGCTCACCGCCGGGTGACTGCAGCGCAGCAGCGGCATCGCTCAAGGCGCCATAGGCGCTGGTGGGGATGACATCAGAGTTTATGGCGAACTCGATCGACAGCGTCAGGCTTTCGCCGAACCGGCGTTCCCATTGCTGCAAGAAAGGATTTTCGTCCATGAAGCGGCGCCGCTCGGTCTCGAGCGCCAGCGCGTTGTCGATGCGGGTGCGCTGCACGTCATACCAGCTCTGATTGATCGAACCGAGTTCGCGCCGACGTTCCAACGCGGCGCTGGCGTCCTCGAACTGCTGCGCGGCCAGTCGATTCAGGACGATACGTCCAAGGACCTTCCTTTCTCCCTCCGAGGAAAAATCCGGTATCGAGCCTCGATACAGAGCCAGCGCCTCGTCGAACTGCCCCAGACGTTCCAGCATGTTGCCGAGCCCTGCCAGTGCCGATTCTCGAGCATTATCAGTGGGCGCGAGATCGAGCGCTGCGCGGAAATGGCGGCGAGCCCGGTCCGGCTCGAGACGGTTCATCGAATGGAGCGAGC
Organism: Paracoccaceae bacterium; assembly: GCA_003565055.1. GTDB lineage: Bacteria > Pseudomonadota > Alphaproteobacteria > Rhodobacterales > Rhodobacteraceae > Roseinatronobacter. The sequence goes on along the minus strand of PXDM01000203.1, from coordinate 309 downwards.
CGAGGGCTTCCTGTATCGCGTAGGAATTCGGGAAGCGCCGATCCGCCCGGGTCGCAAAATCCAGAACCTCCGAGAAGCCGTGATTGCGATAGGCGGTGACGGCGCCAGTGACGGCTTCGGGCATGGGATGGGCGCGAAACGCCTGCTCGAATATGGTGAAAGCGTCCGCTCGCGCGTTCAACCGCTCATGCAATTGCGTTGCGACATAGAGATACGCCTCGGCATCGTTGTGTTCCCGGGCATGTTCAAGCACCGGCGAGATGATGTTGAACTGCTCGCGCACGGAAGCCCCCGGCGCCAGATCATGCT
>PXDM01000475.1 GCA_003565055.1 Paracoccaceae bacterium | reverse complement strand
TCGGGTTCCTCCAACTCCAGAACCCTCTACAGAATCCACATCACCCCGATCCGCCAGAACTATTTCTCAAATGCGATTCCCCTGGGGTGATCGTCGGCAGGCGGGGCTCAGTTCTCCCCGAACAGATCGCGGGAAAACACTTTTTCCGCAACATCGTGCAGATCGGGGGACAGGCGATTGGCAAGGATCAGATCCGCCCCGGCCTTGAAGGCGTCCAGATCACGGATCACGCGCGAACGGAAGAATTCTTCGGCCTGAAGGGCGGGTTCATAGACCACGACCTCAATCCCCTTGGCCTTGATGCGTTTCATCGCGCCCTGCACGGCGCTGTCGCGGAAATTATCCGAGCCCGATTTCATCACCAGCCGGTAGATCCCCACCACGCGCGGCGCGCGCGCAATCACCGCTTCGGCGATCGTGTCCTTGCGCGTGGAATTGGCCGCCACGATTGCCGAGATCAGGTTTTGCGGCACAGTGCTGTAATTGGCCAGAAGCTGTCTTGTATCCTTGGGCAGGCAATAGCCGCCATAGCCGAAGGACGGATTATTGTAATGCGCTCCGATGCGCTGGTCGAGAGCGACGCCCTCGATGATCTGGCGGCTGTCGAGGCCATGGGTCATGGCATAGCTGTCAAGCTCATTGAAATAGGCCACGCGCAGCGCAAGATAGGTATTGGCAAACAGCTTGATCGCTTCGGCCTCGGTCGATCCGGTAAAGAGAACCGGGCAGTCCGGGCTGAGCGCGCCCTGTTGCAGAAGCTGCGCGAAACGGCGCGCGCGCGCGCTGTCCTCGCCCACGACAATGCGGGAGGGATGCAGATTGTCGTGCAAGGCACGACCTTCGCGCAGGAATTCGGGCGAGAACAGGATATTGGGATTGCCGCTCTCGGCACGGATTGCGGCGGTGAAGCCCACAGGCACGGTCGAGCGAATGACGATCACGGCATCAGGGGCGATGCGGCTGACCTCTGCGATGACTGTGCGCACACTGGATGTGTCGAAGAAATTGCTTTTCGGGTCATAATTCGTGGGCGTGGCAATGATGACGAAATCTGCCCCTGCATAGGCGTCCTGCGGATCGGCCGTGGCGCGCAGATCAAGGCTGTGCCTGCTCAGATGGTCCTGACATTCGGGATCGGTAATGGGCGCGCGCCGGGCATTCAGTGCGGCGATCCGCTGCGGGTCGATATCAAGGGCCACGACCTTGTTATGGCGGGCCAGCAGGATGGCGATGGAGGTGCCGACATATCCAAGCCCTGCAACAGCGATTTTCATGCTGGCCTTTCCTTTTCGACACGATCACCCGAGCAGGGGTGTCACACCCTGCTCCCTATCGCGCGCGCGCGGTCACGGCCATATGGTTTTTACTTGTGACGCAGGATCTCGCGGATCATGCGCGCAAGACCGGCATCAAAAGGAGTCGCCGGATCGGGGCGGGAATTTGCCAGATCCAGCAGATGCAGCAGCTTGGAATTGAGCCGTGCGACATCGGCCGGATCCTCTGCCCTGTACTGTCCGGCCATGCGCCCGGCCTCGGCTGCGGCCAGATGCATCAGCGGCTCCGGGGCATCGGCCTCCAGCAGTTTTTCCTGCAGCAACAGGGCAAAATCCGCGTCCGGATCATCGCCATCCACCCCTGTGGCAGCCGCGTGAAGGGAATAGGGCTGATCGGTCATCTCTGGCTCCGGCATGTGACTACGCTTCTGTTATACAGGGCCTGATCAGAACCATACAGGAACATTTTGCAATCTGTGCCAACCTTGGCCGGATTGCTCATTGGGTTGGCGAAGGAAATATTCTATAGAGCACACTTTCAGTCCTTTTCCTGCAGAAGATCATCCCATGTTCCAGCCTGCCGGACCGGTTTTTTCGGTCATCATCCCTGTTCACAATGCAAAGGCCACGCTCGGCGCGGCGTTAGCATCGCTTCAGGCGCAGACAGAGACCCGCTGGGAAGCCTTTGTAATCGACGATGCCTCGACGGATGGTTCGCTTGATCTGGCGCGTGCGGCGGCGGCGCGCGATCCGCGCCTGCAGGTCATTCACTACCCGCAGACCCGGCCGCGCGGGGCGGCGGCCAGCCGAAATCTGGGCATTGCCCGCGCGCAGGGCCACTATCTGGCCTTGCTGGATGCCGATGATCTGTGGTGCCCCGGCAAGCTGGCAGCGCAGCTTGCGGCCTTCGAGACCGGGGCGGATATTGTCTTTACCTCTTACCGGCGAATCGACCCTACCGGACGCGATATTGGCATCGTGTCGGCCCCAGCGCGGGTTACATGGACCGATGCGCTATCGGGCAATCCGATCGGAGCGCTGACTGCCGCCTGGCGGCGCGCCCGCTTTCCGCAGGCGCGGATGCCGCTGCGCGATATGCACGAGGATTACGCCTTCTGGCTTATGTTGTTGCGTGACGGGGCGGTCGCGCAAGGTCTGCCTGAAGTATTTGCCGATTATCGGGTACATGCGCATTCCGCATCGGCCAACAAGGCCCGCGCGGCCCGCGCGGTCTGGTCCATCCTGGGCACACAGGACCTCAGCATGTCCGAGCGGGCAAGGTATTTTCTGCGCTATGCATCGCGTTCCGTATCGCGCCGGTTCCGGGCATAGAAGGGCAATCCTGTCACGAATAATCCTTGATCAGAGTATGGTCAGTATATCTGCGCTGCTTTCAGCCGGTGCGTTACGGTAATCATGTAAGCGATCCTTTCTGCAGAAAGGAGCAAACATGCCTGTCATCACAAGATGACCAGCACTCCGCCTTGCCCTGGCGCTTGCAACAGGTATCGCGCCGCGGCTCCTTGCGCAGGATGCCTCATGCGAGGCGCTCCTGTCCTCCCCACCGGACAGTGAACACCTCTGTGTGCTCGGCCTGCTGCCGGGCGGGACATACAGTCAGGCGAGAGGGGTCAATATTGGACGCCAATCAGGGGTCACGATTCAAGCCGATTGACAGTCCAAAGTGTTAAACTCGGGTGACCTATGCCCTGCGTTTCTGATCCGCAGATGAAGGTCTGACCGGCAGTTGCACCGGGAATTGCGCGAGATATTTCTTGTTCAGCCAGGCATTGCCTTTGGAGACCAGATCGAGAATCTCTGCGTCATGGTCGTCAGGCAGGCAAGGGGCTGGTGCCAGACGGCCCGATGATTTCCGTGCGAGAAAACGCAAGCCGCGTGCCGGCAAGGCGTTCTCTGCAACAGACAGGGCGTTGAGCTGCCGGATGGCCTCGATCTCTCTGGGATCGGGCGATACATTCTGCGCCGTGCCAGCAGGGCGCGTCACATCATGCTGTTGCGCCAGATCCATGGAAATATGAGACAGGAAATCGGCAATCAGGTCGTTGCGGAAGAAATTCGCCCGATCAAAAGGTATGACGGTCATCCGGTCGCGACCGAACAGCCTGGCCCACATCCGCACCGCCGCCCGATAATTCCAGCGCGCGGGAGCCTGGCGGCTTTGGCCGATGAATTCGGCATAATCGCGCGTCGAGCCTTCTGGCCCGATGACCGTCTGGGTATAGAAACTGCGCAACCAGGCGCGCTGGTCGCGCAGATAGAGGATGATGCGTACATCGCCGAAATGATCCAGCAGACGGTCCCGAAAACGCTTCAACGATCTGGGGGATGCATAGAAATGGCGGTAAAGATATTCGCTGGAGGCTACGAAATCACGACATTGCGCCTGCGCGAGTTCCTGCGCCAGCTCATCCCACAGGGCCACGCTATTGGCCTCAAAGGCCGCCCGCGTCATATATTTGCGCCCATGCACCCAGTAATTGCGCGCATTGCTTGTATTCGTGGCCGCGGCCAGCCGGGTGGCGTTACCGCGCCCGAAACAGGCCAGCTGGCCCAGCCCGATTGCCGCAGTGTCCGTTTCACTCAGATAGTGCTGGATCGTGGTCGATCCGGCCTTGCTGGTGCCGATATGCAGATAGAGCACAGAGAGATCATACTCCGGACAGGGGATGGATCATGCGCATATGCCGTTCAGGCGGCTGCAAAGCAAGACCATCGCCGCGCAGCCAGTGCCGACCGCCGCATCCGCGCGTCATCGCATATGCCTGTTCATCCGGAAGCGCCGCAGCAGGGCTTTTTTGATGACATGCAGGAATTGGCTGCGGCTGACAGGGGCGTTACGTGGTGCGACGGACGGGCGATCGGGAAAGATCGCGTCAACGATGAGCCCGCCCAGATCAACGGCTTCTCCTTGCCATGGATAGACATGCATACGGTATCCCGGTGCGGGATTGACCTCGATAATGGTATAGTTGCTCTCGTCACAGGGCTGGCTATGGTCCCGCACGAAGACATCCAGCCCAAGCAGAAGACATCCTGGCAGATTACGGAAGATCGCTTCCATCCGTTCGGCATAGCTGGGGTGGAATTCCGCCATGACCGAGATCGTATCGCCCCCTGCAGAGAGGTTCCCGATCTTCCTGAGATGGAGTGTCTCTCCGGCTGGCAGGACAGAGTTGGGCGTGAGGCCACGTTCCGACAGCAGCGCGCGGCTTTCCTCGTCAAGGACAATCATGGGAAAGCGCCCATATCTGCCATTGCCGCGTGCCTTGCGAAGGGTATTCTTTGTGCCGACAAGCGCGTCTATTGTCGATTTTCCATCACCGGTCACATTCGCGGGGATCCGCCGGATGATGGAAACGATTTTCTTGTCGAGATAGAAAAAGCGATATTCCGTGGAATAGGGAACCATCTTTTCCACGACAACGGTTTGTGTGGTGCCCGCAATCGTTGAAAACCTGTTTCTGAATGTCGCGGCATCGGAGATATTGACATAGACATGCCTGCCCTTGTTGCCAGTGTCAGGCTTCAGGACAACAGGCCATCCCAGATATCCGGCATAATCAAGCGCGCGCTCCGCTTCATGCGCATGAAACAACGCGCCTTCGGGGACAGAGGCCCCGAAGGCTTTCAGCACATCCTTTGTGGCCTGCTTGTTGCGAAACAGACGGGTGAACTGGCCCTGCGCACTGGTCCAGCCCTTCAGGAACTTGTGCGGGCCGACGCCGTTTCCTGTCACATACAGATATTTCTGCCGCATGTGGACCGTGAAGCCGCGTTTGATCGCTGCAGCGGCAATGATTTTTTGCTCCAGCAACCTGACCTGGCGTGCATCCCGGATAAGCATCGGATCAGGCAGGCTTGGCTTTGACGCGGAAGGTCTTTCTGATCCGGAAATCCAGATCATCCCTGGGTGGATGGTCCTGCTCCTGGTGCTCGACGCCCGTGACCTGCGCCTTGTCTGGGCCCTGATGCAGGATGATCAGCAGGGCTTCGACAGCGTGTCGCGGCCCTTTCAGAAGCGCTTCGACCCGGCCATCCGTGCGGTTGCGGACAAATCCCGTGACATTGCGCGCGCGCACCTCGCGCTGCAGCCAGCGGCGATATCCGACGCCCTGCACCTTGCCGGACACGAAGGCGCGACAGGCACAGCTGTCGCCCGGAGCGGCCGCCTCATCCGCTGCGGAACCGTCATAGAGCGTCTTGCGCAATTGCATCATCCGCTTGCTGTGCTGCCAGATCGCAAAGGCCACATCTCTGGATTTGCCGATCATGGGAAAGTGATGCCCGCCAATGCCGGGATCGGAATTGATCTCGATGACATGCGCCTGATCGGTTGCCTCGTCGTAGAATATGTCCACGCCGGCCAGTTCCAGACCGGGGATCGCGCGAACAGCCCTTGCAGATATGTCCAGAACATGTGCCGGCAGCGTATCTGTCGCATCGATCGTATCACCGCCTGCGGAAAAATTCGCTTCCCAGCGCAGATAGACCTTTTCACCCGCCGCCGGAACATGATCCAGGGCCATATTCTGCTTTTCGAGATTATAGGTTATGTATTTGTTGATCTTGATCAGGCGGGTGGAGAGATGCGGGTTCTTCGCGCGTTCCGCGTTCTTGCGCTCCACAAGCGCTTCGATCGTTGCGACACCATCGCCGATTACATTGGCCGCATCCTTGGCCAGAGCCCCGATTACACGGCCTCCGACAACGATGATCCGGTATTCCGCGCCTGACACCATCCGCTCGACCAGCGCATTCCCCCGCCTGGCCAGCCGCGCCCGTTTCAGGGCTTTGGTGATCTCTTCCGCGCTGTTCGCGCCGACAGTGATCCCGTAGCCTTTGGTGCCGGTTACCGGCTTGATAACCACCGGGGCACCGATATCGCGCCACAGCTGCAAGGCGGCCTCTTCCGACTTGATCAGCTTTCCCTCGGGCACAGGCACCCCGTTCATCTGCAGCATCTTGCGGGTCAGATGTTTGCGGCCGGAAAGCCGTCCGGCAACTGTCGTGTCGACAGAGCGGATATCATGAAACGGAATGACCAATCCGTCCTTGCGGGCGATGAACGCGTATCTGGACAACCATTCCACATCAGCACCATCCTTGCGCGCCGCTGTCGCGACCAGCCAGGGCCCAAGCGCATGTTTGGGTAGTTGCTTCAGGATGTCATCATACATGTCATTCTCCGGGCCGGAAATTGCGACCGTCCTTGCCTTTTGGGGGGCGGCATCTGATATCGCTGAGGGCCGCCTGTATGATTGCATCCTTGATTTCAGGGATGTCATGATGTCGATCATTGTCTTTGTCATGCTCCGGAAAGCCCCTGACCGGTTTTCGGCATTCAGGGCTGCACGTCAGACTGTGTGTGATCCTGATGATTTCTGCAAGGGCAGACCGCCGCGCTTCGGGCAGGCCGAAACCTGACGGATCAGGCGACCTGAGCCAGAGTCACAGGCCTTTGCCCCAGTGTCACGCAGCGCTGTGCCAGAACCTCGATCGGGTCCAGAAC
>PXDM01000462.1 GCA_003565055.1 Paracoccaceae bacterium | reverse complement strand
GGACTGGGCGGAATACCGCACCACCGAATATGCCGAGATCGACCCGATGCGCACCATCGCGATCCTGCCCACAGCGGCGATTGAACAGCACGGGCCCCATCTGCCCGTGGGCGTCGATACGATGATCGCCGAAGGTCTGCTCGCCCGTCTGCGCAGCCGCTGCCCCAAGGATCTGGATATCCGCATCCTGCCGGTGCAGGCGGTTGGCAAGTCGAATGAGCATCTGCACGCGCCGGGCACGCTGACCCTGAGCGCCGAAAACGCGCTGCGGATCTGGACCGAGATCGGGCTGTCTGTCGCGCGGGCGGGCGTGCGCAAGATCGTCATCGTCAACAGCCATGGCGGCAATCTGGACCTGATCTCGATCCTGTCGCGCGAATTGCGGGTGCAGGCGGGGATGCTGGCGGTCAAATGCCAATGGGGCAGTTTCGGCCAGCCCGAGGGCATGTATCCGCCCCGCGAACTGGCTTACGGCATCCATGGCGGCGATGTTGAAACCTCGCTGATGCTGGCGTTTCGCCCTGAGCTGGTCGACATGACACAGGCGCGCGATTTCACGTCCAGCGCGGAAACAGGCGCAATCTCGCCCATCGGTTCGGTCTCCTATGGCTGGATATCGTCCGATCTGAACGCGGCGGGGACCGTTGGCAACGCGGCCATTGCAACGGCTGAGAAAGGCGAGGCGACAGCGGCGCATTATGTCGAGGGGCTGGTCGCGCTCTTGCGGAAGGTCGCGGCAGAGCCCTTGTTCGATGTGCCCTGACCCGCGCAGAAGGCTTGTCTTTCGCGCCCCCAAGCGCTAGCCACGCCCCACCGGTCGCAGCCTACCCGGTTATCAAAACAAGGACGAGACATGACGACAAATCTCATCTGCTCCGGCGGGCTCGATTCCGTGGTGCTCGCGCATGTGCTGGCGGATCAAGGCGCGCTCGCGCGGCTGACCTCTTTCGATTACGGCCAGCGCCACTGCAAGGAACTGGATTTCGCCGCAGACTGCGCGCAGCGGCTCGGCGTGCCGCATCACATCATCGACCTGCGCAGTGTGGGCGCGGCGCTGAGCGGCTCTGCGCTGACCGATGCGGTGGACGTGCCTGACGGGCATTACGCCGAAGCAACCATGGCGCTGACCATCGTGCCCAATCGCAACGCCATCATGCTGTCCATTGCTTTCGGCATTTCCGCCGCGAAGGGCGACAGGGCAGTTGCGACGGCGGTGCATGGGGGCGATCATTTCATCTATCCCGATTGCCGCCCGGCCTTCACCGACGCCTTCGCCGCCATGCAGCACGCGGCGCTTGACGGATATGCGCAAATCGCGCTTCACACGCCCTTCGTCACTGCCAGCAAGGCCGATATCGTGCGCGCAGGGGCTGCGGTTGGCACGCCCTTCGCGCAAACATGGTCCTGCTACAAGGGCGGGGAGACCCATTGCGGGCGCTGCGGCACCTGCGTCGAGCGGCGCGAGGCGTTCGACCTCGCGGGTATCTCCGACCCCACGATCTATGACGACCCCGATTTCTGGCGCGACACCATCGCTGCCGCGCCGCCCCTGAAAGGAGCCTGAGACATGAGCGAGAGCATCTATAGCGGCCTGACGCAACTCGGCGGCGCGACCCCGTTGCCTGCGAACCCCGACGCGGCCGAATTGGAGCGCGTCCAGAACCCGCAGGCGGATCTGGCCTATTGCGTGCGCTTCGTCGCGCCGGAATTCACCTCGCTCTGCCCGATGACCGGCGCGCCGGATTTCGCGCATCTGGTGATCGACTATGTGCCGGGGCAGTGGCTGGTCGAGAGCAAGTCGCTCAAGCTCTATCTCGGATCCTTCCGCAATCACGGCGCGTTCCATGAGGATTGCACGATCACCATCGCGCGGCGGCTGAATGATTTCCTGAGCCCGCAATGGCTGCGCATCGGTGGCTACTGGTATCCGCGCGGGGGCATCCCGATTGATGTTTTCTGGCAGACTGGCCCCGCGCCGGAAGGCATCTGGATCCCCGATCAGGGCGTGGCTCCCTATCGCGGGCGCGGCTGACGCGCCGGGCAGAAAATGCGCGCCGCAGCCCAGCGCGTCGCTTGTGCAAAGCGATTCCCGGTGTTAATGAAATCTTGCTTTGGTCCGGGGTTCGCGCCTCGGGAATAGGGAATACGGTGCGCGGCGCGCTTGCTGCAATTCCGTGACTGCCCCCGCAACTGTAGGCGGCGAGCGATGTCGGCATATGCCACTGTGACGCAATGTCATGGGAAGGCCCGACAGAGCGGCGACCCGCGAGTCAGGAGACCTGCCAAAGTGATCACCCTATCCCGGCGCGGGCGGCGCTGCGGGTAACGGTTTAACCGTAGCGGTGGCATCTTTCGCCGTCTGCGGTGCGTCTCGCATCCGTAAGACAAGACTTCTGATCACGACCCGTAATCGGGTCGCAACAAGGTGTTGCAGATGCAAGACACACTCCTGAGGCTCTGCGCCTCGACCGCACTGGTGGGCGCGCTGGCGTTTCCTGCCGGCGCGCAGCAGATCATCAACCTGGAAGAGGTAACTTTTTCCGCGAGCCTGGTGCCGGTTGAATCAGACCGGACAGGGGTCTCGGTTCTTATCCTGGAGCGCAGCGATATCGAACGCACCTCAGAGTTGCAGATTAATGCCATACTGGCACGCTTGCCGGGCGTTACTATGACCCAAAGGGGGCCAGTCGGGACTTCTGGAAATATCAGGATCCGTGGTGTCGATGAACGGTATTTTCCTGTCTTCATCAACGGGATCAACATGAGTGACCCGTCTGAGTTGCAGGGGCAATTTAGTTTCTCTGGGCTGACTTCCAGCGCAATGTCGAGGCTTGAAATTCTGAAAGGCTCCCAATCGGCGCTCTTCGGAGCCAACGCGATAGCGGGAGTCGTAAACCTGACCATGGGCGAGATTCCCGAGGAGATCGGTTCTTTAACGACGCTTGGAGCTGAATTTGGTAGCTTCAATACCAGACGGTTGAGCCTGAGCTTCGGCCAGCGTTTTGAACGCGGTGAGATTGCGCTCACGGCAGAGCGCGTTCTGAGTGACGGCTTTTCCGCAGCCGAAGAAAACGACGGGAATACCGAAGCGGATGGGTTCCGCACGACGATCTTATCACTTCGCGCCCGTCACGAACTGACCGATGCCGTGGCAATAGGTGCCTCGGCCTTCTACCAGGATTCGTATAATGAATTCGATGCATCAGGAGGACCGGGTGGCGATGATCCGGATCGTTTTGGTTTATCGGAGCGTTATGGAGTTCGAGGTTTTGTTGAGTTTTCGACGGGTGCTGTCGATCACGAAATCAGCGTTGAGCGCTCTGAGACAAGACGATCTGACCCGAATGCGCCAGCATTCTTCACTACAACTGATTTTAAGGGGCGGCGGACATCGCTTAGCTATAAAGGCGGCGTGGAAATTTCACCGCAGAGCGCTGTCAGTTTCGGGGCGCAGTATATCCGTGAGAATTATGCAGCCTTCCGCCCTTGCAGAGAACGGTTTTCCGGCAGCGTGACCCGGCGCTCCGTATTCGGGGAATACCGTGTCGCACCGAGAGAGACAGTCGATGTCAGCCTTTCTGCGCGATATGAAAGAGATAGCAGATTCGGGGGTAAGGCCACGGGCCGGGCTGCGCTCGCATGGCGACCGGATCAATTCACGGTCGTTCGCGCTTCCGCCGCGACAGGGTTCCGGGCACCTTCAGCCAATGAGCTTTTTGGCCCTTTCGGGGCCAATCCTGATCTCGATCCAGAAACCAGCCGCTCTTTCGATCTTGGGATAGAGCGCCGTTTTGGGGCTCTGACAGCTGAAGCCGGTGTGTTTAGGACGGATATCACAGACTTGATCGGGTTCGACGGTGGCTATGTTCAGGTGCCGGGCCGTTCCCGGTTGCAAGGGGTCGAGTTGTCAGCGCGCTATGAAATATCCGACGCGCTGACTTTGACCAGCGCTTTCACCTATACTGATTCAAGGACTGCTGCCGGGGATCCCGTCGGGAATGTGCCCAAGCGTGACTTCGCTGCGGGCGTCGATTGGGAAATTTTCGAGGGGCTGCGCAACAGCACCACACTCGCAGCGTCTTCGCGGCGCTTTGGATTTGGCGGGTCGTCCATTCAGGGCTTCGCGGTTGTTAACACAACCTTCAGATATGATCTGACTGAACAGGCGGAGCTGTCGCTGCGCATCGAGAACTTGTTTGACAGACAGTACCAAACTGTCGCCGGATTCGGCACCTCCGACAGGGCCTTCTACCTTGGCGTTGCGTCGCGCTTCTAGAACCCTTGGCGCAGCCCTTGCCCTCTGGGCCGGGGCGGCGCTGGCGGGGCCACCCGAAAGGGTGGTCTCGATCAATCTGTGCACCGATCAACTGGCGATGATGCTGGCCGCGCCCGGCCAGCTCATCTCGATCTCGCGCATCTCGCATGATCCCAATGTCTCGGTCATGCTGGAGGCAGCGCAGCGCTACCCGATCAATTACGGGCAGGGCGAGGAGGTGTTTCGCCTCAACCCCGATCTGGTCCTGGCGGGCACCTTCACGTCCTCCTACACGGTCGGGCTGTTGCGCCGTCTGGGCGTTGAGGTCGCCCAGCTCCCCATTGTCAACACGCTCGAAGCAATCCCCGACAATATCCGCGAAGTTGGTCGCCTGCTGGGCCGTGAGGCCGAGGCCGAGGCGCTCATCGCCCAATTCACCGCTGATCTGGAGTTCCTGCGCGCAGATCGCGACCGCGCCACGCGCGCGGCGCTGCATTACGCTAATAACTACACATCGGGCGAAAATTCATTGGCGCATGAAATCCTGACCGCCGCAGGCTTCACCAATATCGCCGCCGAGGCCGGTCTGTCTGGTGGGGGCACGCTGGCGATGGAGCGGCTGGTGATGCTGATGCCCGATCTGGTGATTTCCGGCCAGCCCTATCCCGGTGCCTCGCGCTCCGAAGAGGTGTTGCGCCACCCGGCGATGGAGGCGCTGCGCGACCAGCACGCGGCCCATGCGCTGAGCGATGCCGAATGGGTCTGCGGCACGCCCGCCGTGCTGCGCGCGATTGCGCGGCTCGCCGCCTTGCATGAGGGCGGTTAGGATGCGCGCGCTCTGGGCGACACTCGGCGCGCTGGTGGCGGTGCTTTTCGCGGCCTCGCTGCTCATCGGCCCGGCAGGGCTCGCGCCCGTTCAGGCGCTTTCGGCGCTGATCCGGGGCGACGCGCTGGCCGAGACGCTGGTGATGCGGGAAATCCGCCTGCCGCGTGCTATCCTCGCGGTGCTGGTGGGCGGGGCGCTGGGGCTGGCGGGCGCGGCGATGCAGGGCTATCTGCGCAACCCGCTGGCCGAACCGGGCTTGATCGGCGTGTCGGGATCCGCGGCGCTGGGCGCGGTGCTGGCGCTGCAGACAGGCTTTGCCGCGATGCACGTGCTGGCGCTGCCCTTCGCGGCGCTCGCAGGGGCGGTGCTGGCGGTGCTGATCATCCTCGCGCTTGCAGGCGCGCATGGCGGGTCGATCACGCTGATCCTCGCAGGCATCGCGGTCTCGGCACTTGCAGGCGCGCTGACCTCGCTGGTGCTCAACCTCTCGCCCAACCCGTTTGCGGCCTCGGAAATCGTGTTCTGGATGATGGGCTCACTGCAGGACCGCTCGATGACCCATGTCTGGCTCGCGGCCCCGTTCATCGTCCTGGGCGGGTTGGTGCTGCTCGCACAGGGGCGCAAATTCGATGCGCTCGCCTTGGGAGAGGATGCGGCGGCCAGCATGGGCGTGCATCTGGGCCGCTTGCGGCTCGCGCTGGTGCTGGGCGTGGCGTCGATGGTGGGTGCTGCGACGGCGGTGGCGGGGGCGATCGGCTTCGTCGGGCTGGTCGTGCCGCATATTCTGCGCCCGCTTGTCGGCGCGCGCCCCTCGGTGCTGCTGCCCGCTTCGGCGCTGGGGGGTGCGGTGCTGGTGCTGATGGCCGATATTGCCGTGCGCGTCATCCTGCCCACGCGGGATCTGAAGCTCGGGGTGCTGACGGCGATTGTCGGCGCGCCGCTGTTTCTGCACCTGATCTACAAGACGCGGGCGCAGTCATGAGCGGGCTGGTGCTCCGGAATTTCAGCGTCGCACGCGGCCCCTGCGATGTGCTGCGCGACATCGCGCTGACGGTCCGGCCGGGGGAATGTGTCGGGCTTCTCGGTCCCAATGGCGCGGGCAAGACAACGCTGATGCGCGGCGCGCTGGGGCTGATGGCCCATCGTGGCGCGTCCTCGCTCAGCGCATTGCCGCTGAAGACCCGCGCGAAAACGGTCGCGTGGCTGCCGCAAGCGCGTGAAATCGCATGGCCTGTGACAGTTGAAACACTGATCGCGCTGGGCCGTCTGCCCCATCTCGCGCCCGGCGCTACGCCATCGCCCGAGGATCAGGCCGCCATCGACAGCGCGATTGCGCGGATGGGGCTGGAGAGCTTCCGCACCCGCATCGCGACGCAGCTTTCGGGGGGCGAACAGGCGCGCGTATTGATCGCGCGGGCATTGGCGCAGAGCACGCCGCTCCTGATGGTCGATGAACCCGCCGCCGGGCTTGATCCGGCGCATCAACTGGGGCTGATGCAGGTGCTGGCCGATGAGGCGCAGGGCGGGCGCTCTGTCATCGCCTCGATGCATGATCTGGGGCTGGCGGCGCGCTATTGCACGCGGCTTGTGGTGCTCTGGCGCGGCGGGATCGCGGCGGATGGGCGGCCCGAGGACGTGCTGACGCCCGATCTGCTGGCCGAGGTTTTTCAGATCCGCGCCCATATCACCACCAGCCCCGACGGCCCCATCGTCCAACCCGTGGGGGTGATATGATCCGGCTC
>PXDM01000242.1 GCA_003565055.1 Paracoccaceae bacterium | reverse complement strand
CGCCTCTTGGTTTCTCCATCGACAAACGTCGTCTCGACAAAAATGCTTACATCCATGGTGGGTCCCGCCTTGTTCCGAAACCTTACCCTACCACGTCGACCACCAAGTTTTGCCCACTCCCCCCGGAACATCATAATGCACAGGGGGTTGTGGTTTCATATGCGCAAAATACGCCGTTTTGCGCACGCCGCCAACTGCTTTGTTTCGCAGCAGCGCCCTGCGCGGGCAGTCACCAGTGTTCAGTCCCCGGCGCGCCCTTAATGCGACCGTCAAGATTGGCCGTCACCCAGCCGCCATAGAAACTACCCGGTTGCGGGATGACCTTGTGATCACCGACCCAGACCTCTTCCATCAGGGCGGCGTAAAACGCGACACAGCCAGCGATTGCGGCGAATGCAGCTGTCGGCCTGTTATAGGCCCAAGCCGCCCGCCGCGCTGTCGACTGGCCTGCGCGGACGTCAAAATATCGCGCGGCACCTTTCCACTCGCAGAAACTACTGCCCGAAACGGGTATCAAATTCGCCGCAATCGTTGCACGTGGCAAATAATAGGTCGGCGCGTGATGCGTCTCTAGCACGCGCAGCGCTTGGGTGGTATCCGCCACCACTGCACCGCCCAGCGTTATGAGGATGCGCTGCTGGACGGGCTCCAGCCGCGGCGGGCGGGGATAGGATTGCACATTCTCGCGGGGCATGTCGGTCATCAGGCGCTCGTTCAGTAAAGAAAGGACAGGGCGCGGACCCCCGCCAGATCGGCGGTCCGCTGAAGATTATTTGCAAAATTGTAGCCCCGCCCGATGCAATGTCGACCGCGTATCAGGCCCCGGCTATGTGTGCGCCTGCGGAGGCGTCACCAGCAGACACTGACGCACGACACCATGTCGCAACAGCGGAGTAGCGGCCTGAGTTTGCCCCATGTCACTTGGTGCAGGCGGTCAGCACCAGATCCTGCACTGTGCGGCTGTAGACTTCGAGCGATGTGCCGCGCCGCCTGTATTTGGCGCGTTTCACATACCATTCCTGCAATAGCGGCTTGATCAGCGCGGGCAACAGCGCAGAGGTATCCTTACGGAAAACGCCGCTGTCGATGCCGCGATTGATGACTTCGGCGAAAAGAGTTTCGGTCAGATACTCGCTATCCACAGCGATGCGCCGCTCTGCAGGGGGGAAGTTCTTCGCTTCCATGAAGGCGAAGGTAAACCAAGGCAGAAGCGCTTCGGTCAGACGCAAATGCGTGTCGATCAACCAGCGCAGATGTGTCACCGGATCGGATGCACTGCCCACTGGTGGCTTGCTCAGCACTCGTTCGACCAGATCCGTCACCTCAAGCAGGATCATCTTGAGCAAGGTCGTCTTGCTGTCGAAATAGGCATAGAGCCCTCCCGTCGACAACCCTGAAGCGCGCGACAAGTCCCGTAATGACATGGCTTGAAAACCGCCGCGATTCGACAAATCGAGCGCCGCCTCGATGATCCGCTTCAGCTTTGGCACAGCGATCGTCGGGTTGCGCACGCAGATCGTGTCAGCGTGCCGCGCCAGAATGGACTTGCATAAATCTTCTGTCGTCAGATCGAATGCGGCACCTTGGGGTGCCACGGCGTCACGCTGGAGAGTGTCTTCCATAATGCCTCCGCATATTGATCAAGAAATGTCTTGCCACAACTGCGCTCTCATGTGTAGGCTCAATCTCTCGAACGTTCGATCGATTTCTGGGAGGGGAGGCCCTGAAGATCGTGACCGAGAACTCGCATGGAATATCGCCTGCGCTGCAGGGAAAAGCCGCTCTGGTAACAGGTGCGTCTGCCGGCTTGGGGGCGCATTTTGCAAAGCTGCTCGCTGCGCATGGCGCAGCAGTCACACTGGCTGCCCGGCGCGCAGACAAGCTGAGCCAAACTTGCGCTGAAATCCGCGCGAAAGGTGGCCTTGCCACGTCCATAAGTCTGGATGTGACCGACGCTGACGCGATTGCGTCCGCGCTGGCCGAAGCGCCCTTCGATATTGTCATCAACAATGCCGGAATTGCTGCGGCAGCGACTGCGTTCGACCATGATGCCGCCACCTTCGATCAGGTCATGGACACCAATCTGAAGGGCGCGTTTCTGGTCGCGCGTCAGACTGCGCAGTCCATGGCCGCGCAGGGGCGGGGCGGCAGCATTATCAATATCGCCTCGATCCTCGGCAAACGTGTGTCCGGGCAGGTTGCCGCCTACGCTGCTTCGAAAGCTGGTCTGGTGCAGTTGACGCGGGTGCTGGCGCTGGAATGGGCGCGCTATGGGATCCGCGTGAATGCGCTCTGCCCCGGCTATATTGAGACCGATCTGAACCGCGACTTTTTCGCGTCTGAGGCCGGGCAGGCGCTGATCCGGCGTATTCCGCAACGGCGTCTTGGCCAGCCCGAAGACCTTGATGGGGCCATCTTGCTGCTCGCCTCGGATATGGGCCGTTTCATGACCGGATCCGAGATCGTGGTCGATGGTGGCCATTTGGTGTCATCGCTCTGAAAGGAAGGTTATGGATTTCACGATTTCACCCAAGGTCGAGGACTTCCGCCGCCGCATTGCACGTTTTGTCGAGGATGAGATCCTGCCGCTCGAAACGCGCCCGGATGCTTGGGATGCGCATGAGAATATCGACCCCACCGCATTGGAGGTCCTGCGCGAGAAAGCGCGCGCTGATGGGTTGTGGTGCCTGCAACTGCGCCCCGAGACTGGCGGTCAAGGTTTGGGCAAGATGGGGATGGCGGTCTGCTATGAAGAGATGAACCGCTCGATCTTCGGCCCGGTCGTGTTCAACGCAGCCGCACCCGATGACGGCAACATGATGGTGCTGGAACAGGCCGCAACCCCTGATCAGAAAGCGCGCTGGCTCGCACCACTTGTTGCAGGCGAGGTGCGGTCGTCTTTCGCGATGACAGAGCCACATCCGGGCGGTGGCTCTGATCCCGGCATGATGCTGACCACGGCGCGCAAGGATGGTGACAGATATATCATCCGGGGGCGCAAATGGTTCATCACCGGGGCCGAAGATGCGGCGCATTTCATCGTGGTCGCGCGCACATCCGACGATCCGCGTCGGGGCCTGACGGCTTTTCTGCACCACCGCGATGATCCCGGTCTGCGGATCGACAGGCGCATTCCGATCATGGGCCCGGAAGAGCATGGCGGCCATTGCGAGTTGGTCTACGAGGGGATGGAACTGCCTGCCGACCGGGTGCTGTTGGGCGAAGGGCTGGGGCTGAAAGTGACGCAGATGCGCCTTGGCCCTGCACGGCTGACACATTGCATGCGCTGGCTGGGCCTTGCGCAGCGCTGCACGGAAATCGCGCGCGAATATGCCGAGAACCGGCATGGTTTCGGCGTGCGCCTGTCCGACCGTGAGAGCATCCAGATCAAGCTTGGTGATCTGGCGATGCAGATCGAGATGGGCCGCCTCTTGGTTATGAAAGCCGCATGGGAGCTTGATCAGGGCCGCTTCGCCCGCAAGGAAGTCTCCATGGCGAAAATCCATGTCGCCAATCTGCTGCACAAAGCTGCAGATGTCGCCATCCAGATCAATGGCGCGCGCGGATACTCCAAGGACACAGTTCTGGAATGGATCTACCGCTATGCGCGGCAGGCGCGTCTGGTCGATGGGGCGGATGAAGTGCACCAGATGGTGCTCAACCGTCACCTGACGGACGAAAAGCGCGATTTCTGGCGATGGGATGTTGCGACGGAGTGACTGGCACGCGTGACAAAAGGGGGGAGGAATAACGCATGATCACATCAGAGCATCTGACAGCATCCGACGCCAATTTCAGGCCGTTGACGCCGCTGGACCTGCTGGACCGCACGCTGGAATTTCACAGTGCGCGTGTGGGTGTGATTTGGCGCGAGCATAGCTGGAGTTATGCCGAATTCGGCGCGCTCGTCGCGCGCCTTGCAGAGTTCCTTCGCGCCCACGGCGTCGGTCCGGGCGATGTGGTATCCGTCTTGTTGCCCAATCGCCCCGAAATGATCGCCGCCCATTTCGCCGTACCGGCGCTCGGGGCAGTGCTGAACACGCTCAACACGCGGCTCGAAACCTGTGAAATCGACTATATTCTCGAGCATGCTGGCACAAAGCTTGTATTATGTGCGCCCGAATTGCAGGGCCAGCTTCCCGAACGGGTCATCCCGGTTTTTGCGCTGTGCTCGGCCCCTGATGCAGGCGATGGGCTGGATTTCTTCTCTGGCGACGTGCCTTCACTGGACCTTGCGAATGTCATTTCGGACGAATTACAGCCGATCAGCCTGAACTATACTTCGGGCACGACAGGGCGGCCCAAAGGCGTCGTCTATACGCATCGCGGGGCCTACCTGAATGCGCTCGGGTCTGTGCTGGCGCTGGGAGTCACAGAGAAGAGCCGCTATTTGTGGACGCTGCCGCTGTTTCACTGCAACGGCTGGAGCCACTCCTGGGCCGTCACTGCCGCAGGGGCCACGCATGTCTGTCTCGACAAGGTTGACCCCGAACTGATCACGACAGCCATCCAGACGCATTCCGTCACGCATATGAGCTGTGCGCCCGTCGTCCTCTACATGCTGCTGGAGCATGTCACTGAACCCGCGCCCGTGCGCGTGCGCATCACCACAGGGGGCGCGTCGCCCACGCCTGCGCTGCTGGCGGGACTGTCGAAGATGGGCTTCGACATCGCCCATCTCTACGGGCTGACCGAAAGCTATGGGCCTGCCACGATGAATGACCCCGGCGATACGGTCGATCTGGAAGAGCGCGCTGCCCTCATGGCCCGGCAAGGCCGCCGCCACATGACCGCAGGCCGCGCGCGCGTCGTGGATCAGAACGGCGAAGACGTGCCGTTCGACGGCGAGACATTGGGCGAGATCGTGCTGGCCGGAAATACAATCATGGCCGGATATTTCCGCGATCCCGAAGCGACGGAAAAAGCCTTTCGCGGGGGTGTGTTCCACACAGGCGATCTGGCGGTCATGCATCCCGATGGGCAGATCGAGATCCGTGATCGTGAGAAGGATATCATCATATCGGGGGGTGAGAATGTCTCAAGCCTGGAGGTTGAGAAGGCGCTCTATCAGCATCCCGAGATCAGGCTGGCCGCTGTCGTCGCTGCGGCCCATGAGAAATGGGGCGAAACACCATGGGCCTTTGTCGAGCTGGTTCCGGGCAGCACACTGACCGCAGAGGACCTTGATGCGTTCTGCCGCGAGAAGCTGGCAGGGTTCAAGCGGCCACGGCATTTCGTCTTCGGCCCTCTGCCGCAAACTGCGACAGGCAAAATCCAGAAGTTCCGCTTGCGTCAGGAAGCCTCGCGCATGGTGGCGGAAGAGGTCGCACAATGACCGCGCCTGCCGAGACATCACAACTCGACCGCGCGGCGCTGGCGAAATGGTTGGGCGCGCGCCTGCCGGGGGATGGGCTGCCTGCAGTCCAACGGATCAGCGGGGGCCAGTCCAATCCGACATGGTTTGTGGATTGGGGCGCGGCGCGACTGGTGCTGCGCAAGAAGCCAGATGGCCCGATCCTGCCCGGCGCACATGCCATCGAGCGCGAATTCCGGGTGCTGCGCGCGCTTGGCAAGACCGACTTCCCGGTGCCAAAGGCGCTCTGGCTGGAGGAAGACGCCTCTGTCCTCGGCGCGCCCTTCTACATCATGGAGCGCCTTGAGGGCCGCGTCTTCGAGACGGCCAGCATGCCCGGCGTCACACCGACCGAGCGCCGTGAGATGTATCTTGACATGGCGCGCACGCTCGCCCGGCTGCATGCCTTGCGCCCCGACGCTCTGGGCCTGTCCGATTATGGGCGTCCGGGAAATTACTTCGCGCGCCAAATCGCGCGTTGGTCAGCGCAATATCAGGCGTCGGACGGGCCGCGCATTGCGGCGCTTGACCATCTTACAGACTGGCTCCCAGACAACATGCCCGCTGATGACAACTGCGCTGGCATAGCGCATGGGGATTTCCGGGTGGGCAACATGATGTTTCACCCGACCGAACCGCGTGTGATCGGCGTGCTTGACTGGGAGCTCTCGACGCTTGGTCATCCGCTCGCAGACTTGGGCTTTTGTGTTATCCCCTGGCACAGCGCGCCCGATGAATATGGCGGGCTTCTCGGGACGGACTGGCGCGCCTCGGGCATCCCTGAGCGCGCCACGTTCGAAGCCGAATACCACGCGCACGCGCGCCCCACGGCAGCGCTGCAACCTTTCCATGTGGCCTTCGCGCTGTTTCGGTTCGCCGTGATCTTTGTGGGCATCGCAGATCGGGCAAGGCAGGGCTCTGCCGCCTCGGAAGACGCCGCGACGCTTGGCCCACTGGCCGCCCGTTTCGCAGAGCGCGCAAGGGAAGTCATCGAGGCCAGCAAGGCCGAACAGGGGGCGCGCGCATGATACTTCTTCGGGCCATCGACCGTGTGAATATCGCCATCGGCAAGACTGTCAGCCTGCTGATCATCGCGGGCATCGTGGTCTTGGTCTATGAGGTTGTCGCGCGCTACGTTTTCGGCCAGCCCACGATATGGGCGCATGGCTATACGCAGCGGATATTCGGCGCATATTTCGTGCTGGTCGGCGCCTATACGCTGATCCGCAACGAGCATGTGCGTGTCGATATCGTTCTGAACGCTGTCACACCGCGTGGGCGGGCCTTTCTCGATCTGGTGAATATGGCGTTTCTCATCATGTGGGGTGCTGTTCTGTCATGGGAGGCGTTCTGGTTTTTCGAGGATAGCTGGCGTTTCAACGAAAAGGACGACAGTGCCCTGCGCCATCCGCTCTGGCCTGTGAAACTTGCGATGTTTCTGGGCGTCTTCGTGATCACTGTGCAGGGCGTGGTCGAGGCCATCCGCGCGCTCATCCTCATT
>PXDM01000202.1 GCA_003565055.1 Paracoccaceae bacterium | reverse complement strand
GATCAGGCTCTGGAATTCTGCCAGCTTGACCGTCGCCAGACCCGGCTCGATCTCGGGGCATCCTCGCTCTCGACGCTTTGCGGTCTGGTCGCGCAGGGATTCGGGCTGACCTTTCTGCCCGAGATCGCGCTGCCCTCTGAGAAAGTCGCGAATCCCGGCATGGATTTCCGGCGTTTTCAGGCCCCTGAGCCGACCCGACAGATTGCGCTTGTGCGCCGGGCGGGCAGCGATGCGGGCCAGTGGTTTGACGACCTCAGGGCGCATCTGAAGGCGACAGCAACGCAGCTTCTGTCCAAAGCCCGCGAGATTGCGCCACATGCCGGGCCGACATGACGCAGACGCAACCCGGCATCGCGCAGGATACGTTGTTTTTTGCGGCGTTCAGGTCTAAGTGATAGGAGCGAGACAAAGGAGAGACTGCTGTGCGCGATTTGAAGCTGCCCGAGGAACGGCACCCGGAAAAGGCCCATCGGCCCGTGCAGTCTCAGCCCAAAAAGCCTGACTGGATCCGCGTCAAGGCGCCGGGCGGGGCGGGCTACGCGGAAACGCACCGTATCATGCGCGAGCACAAGCTGACGACCGTTTGCGAAGAAGCAGGCTGTCCCAATGTCGGTGAGTGCTGGTCTCAGGGGCACGCGACCATGATGATCATGGGCGAGATCTGCACGCGCGGCTGCACCTTTTGCAATGTGGCGACGGGGCGACCGGATGCGCTCGACGCCTTTGAGCCGGGGCGTGTGGCCCATGCGGTCGAAAAGCTGGGCCTGAAGCATGTGGTGATCACATCCGTCGATCGCGACGATCTCGATGATGGGGGTGCGGAGCATTTTGCGCAGACGATCCGTGCTGTGCGTCACCGCGCGCCGGAGACGACCATTGAGATCCTGACGCCGGATTTCCTGAAATGCGCGCCCTCCGTGCTGGAAACCGTGGTCGCAGCGCGGCCCGATGTGTTCAATCATAACCTGGAAACCGTGCCGGGGCTTTATCCCGAAGTCCGTCCGGGTGCGCGGTATTTCCACAGCCTGCGCCTGTTGCAGCGGGTCAAGGAACTCGACCCGTCGATGTTCACGAAATCGGGCATCATGGTGGGGCTTGGCGAGGATCGGCAGGGCGTGCTGCAAGTGATGGATGATATGCGCGCGGCGGATGTGGATTTCATCACCATCGGGCAATATCTCCAGCCGACCCCACGTCATCACGCCGTCGACCGTTTCGTGACGCCGGATGAGTTCAAATCCTATGAGAAAGCTGCTTGGGGCAAAGGTTTCCTCATGGTGTCCTCGACGCCTCTGACGCGGTCGAGCTATCACGCGGGCGATGATTTCGAGCGCCTGCGCGCGGCGCGGCAGGCGGCGCTCGCCTGACCCGCACGCGTCGGGCAGAAGGCTGAGGTTGGATGCCTCCGGCGGGAGTATTTCTGGCAAGAAAATTGGCAGGGCGTGCATTTCCCTTTGCGCGGCGCTAAGACCCTTTCATCGCTGATTCAGGAGCCTGCACCATGCGCTTTTCTCGGGATATCAAGATCGCGCCCTCGATCCTCGCGGCGGATTTCGCCAATTTCGGGGCAGAATGCCGTGCTGTGGAAGATCAGGGCGCGGATTGGATCCATGTCGATGTGATGGACGGCCATTTCGTGCCGAATATCACCTTCGGCCCTGCGACCTGTGCGGCGATCCGCCCCCATATCCGGGGCGTCATGGATGTGCATCTGATGATCTCGCCGGTGGACGCATATATTGACGGTTTCGCCAAAGCGGGCGCGGATATCATCACCGCGCATATCGAGGCGGGGCCGCATATTCATCGGACCTTGCAGGCGATCCGCGCGAGCGGAGCGAAGGCGGGGCTCGCGCTCAATCCCGGCACAGGGCTCGATGGGGTGGAGAACCTGCTCGACATGATTGATCTGGTCTGCGTGATGACGGTCAACCCTGGCTTCGGCGGTCAGGCTTTCATCGACATGAGCGACAAGGTCGCCCGGCTGCGCGCATTGATCGGGGCGCGGCCCATTCACATCGAAATCGACGGTGGCATCACCCCTGAGACTGCGCCATTAATGGCGCGGGCGGGCGCTGATGTTCTGGTCGCAGGCTCAGCCGTGTTCAAGGGCGGCTCGGTTGCCGATCCCGCACCTTACGGCGCGCAGATCCGTGCGATCCGGGCAGCGGCTGAGGGCGCGCTCGGGGTGGCTGTGTGATCCGGGCGGTCGTCTTCGATCTCGACGGGACATTGATCGACAGCGCGCCGGATATCTGGCGCGCGGCCAGTAAGGTGCTGGAAAGCGAAGGGCTGCCCCCCGTCACTGTCGCGCAGTCGCGCAGTTTTATCGGGCGCGGCGCGCGGGTCTTTGTCGAGCGAATGGAGCATGCTGTCACAGGTCGCAACGAGCCCGCGCGCACCGCGCATCTGCATGCGCGTTTCCTGCATTTCTACGAGCGCGCGCATGAGCAGACGGAGATTTATCCGCATGTGGTCGACACCCTGAGCTTGCTGCGCGCGCAAGGACTGCGGTTCGGGCTTTGCACCAACAAGCCATTGCGCCCGACCCAGGCTGTGCTCGCGCATCTGGGTTGGGATGCGCTTTTTGAGGTGGTCATCGGGGGCGACAGTCTGCCCGTTGCGAAACCGGATCCTGCGCCGCTTCTCGCTGTGCTGGAAGGGTTGGAGCTTGCGCTGGCCGAGATCGCCTATATCGGCGATAGCGAAACGGATGCAGAAACTGCCGCGCGGGCCGGGGCGCGGTTTGGGCTGTTTACCGAGGGCTATCGCAAATCAGAGCCCGCGCAGATCACACATGCGTTTCGCTTCGATGATTACCGCAGCTTGCCCGCGCAACTCGCAGGCTTGTCATGACCCAGAGCCGTCGTCCCATGCCGCCACCGCTGCACATCCCCAAACCCGGTTTCGGGCGCCGCACGCCACCTGCGATTTTCGTGCCGGTGTTCGGGCTCTTCGGGCTGGGTCTGGGCTGGCGCGCGGCGGGCAGTCCGTTCGCGGATGTGATCCTCGGGGCTGCGACGCTTCTGCTGCTCTTTGCGCTGGTGGCTTATCTGGCCAAGCCCCTGCGCCGCGCCGCAAGCGTGGTCGAGGATTTGCGCGTGCTGCCGGGGCGCGCAGGGCTTGCTGCGGCCAGCCTGTCGCTGATGCTGCTCGCGGCCAGTCTCGCGCCCTTCGCGCCGCGCCTTGCGACGGGCATTGCGCTGTTCGCTTTCGCAGTGCATGTCGCTGTGGTCGTGCTGCTGATCCGGGTTCTGCGTTCCGGCCCGCCTGAGGGGCGCGTGGTGACGCCGGTCTTTCATCTGACCTTCGTCGGCTTCATCATCGGCGGCGTGGCCGCGAACGCGCTCGGCCATCACGACCTCGCCCGCTGGCTGGTCTGGGCAATGCTCGTGCCTGCGGGCGTCATCTGGGGCATTTCCGCGCGTCAGCTGACGTCCCGCATCCCGCCTGCGCCACTGCGTCCGCTGCTGGCGATCCATCTTGCGCCCGCGAGCCTCTTTGCCATCGTCGCAAATGGTGCGGGGATGGAGGCTGCGGCATATAGCTTCATGGCGCTCGCAGCGGCGATAGCCGTGGCGCTTCTGGTCTCGGTCCGCTGGATCACTGAGGCGGGGTTTTCGCCGCTCTGGGGCGCTTTCACTTTCCCCTCGGCGGCCTTCGCGACAGCGCTTTTGTCAGTGTCGGGGGGGCAGGGTGCGATGGGGGTGCTGGGGCTGATTGCCCTGGGGCTCGCCACGCCTCTGGTTGCGGTCATTGCCTACCGCATTCTGAAGATGTGGCCCGGCGGGACACTGGCGGCCAAAACCAACGCCTCCGAGGCCTGAGAGGGGTTTTCATTCGCGCGCAGACGTGAAAGAGGAAACCGCCAAGCGATCCACCCTTGAGAGGAGCAATCCCATGCAGATTCGCGAGGCTTACACATTTGATGATGTCCTGCTGGTGCCTGCCGCATCGCGCGTGCTGCCGGGGCAGGCCGACACATCGACCTGGGTGACGAAATCCATCCGCATGAACATCCCGCTTTTGTCCTCGGCCATGGATACCGTAACCGAAGCGCGTATGGCGATTGCCATGGCGCAGACCGGCGGGATCGGGGTGATCCACCGCAATCTCGATGTGGAGGCTCAGGCGCAGGAAGTCCGGCGCGTCAAGCGCTTCGAATCCGGGATCGTGTTTGACCCGATCACGCTTAGCCCGGACCAGACCCTGAGCGACGCCAAGGAATTGCAGGCGCGCTACAATGTGACCGGCTTTCCGGTGGTGGACGAAGCCGGGCGCGTGTTGGGCATTGTGACCAATCGCGACATGCGATTTGCAAGCGACGATGCGACGCCTGTGCGGGTGATGATGACGCAGGAGAATCTCGCAGTGCTGCGCGAACCGGCCGACCGCGATGAGGCGCGCTCTCTGATGCAGGCGCGGCGCATCGAGAAGCTTCTGGTCACGGACGGGCAGGGGCGGCTGACAGGCCTACTGACCCTGCGCGACATTGATCGCGCTGTGCTCAACCCCTCGGCCTGCAAGGATGAGCTGGGGCGGCTGCGAGTCGCTGCGGCCTCGACCGTGGGCGATGCGGGCTATGAGCGGTCGATGGCGCTGATCGAGGCCGGGGTCGATCTGGTGGTGATCGACACGGCGCATGGCCATTCCGAAGGGGTCGCGCAGGCGGTCACACGCATCAAGAGCGAATCGAATTCGGTGCAGGTCATCGCGGGCAATGTCGCGACAGGCGACGCCACACGCGCGCTGATTGACGCGGGCGCAGATGCCGTCAAGGTGGGCATCGGGCCGGGCTCGATCTGCACCACGCGCGTTGTGGCGGGCGTCGGCATGCCGCAGTTGACTGCGATCATGGATTGCGCGGACGCGGCGGGCGATGTGCCGATTATCGCGGATGGCGGCATCAAACTCTCGGGCGATTTCGCCAAGGCAATTGCCGCAGGCGCAAGCTGCGCGATGGTGGGCAGCGCGATCGCGGGTACGGATGAAGCACCGGGCGAGGTGATCCTCTATCAGGGGCGCAGCTACAAGAGCTATCGGGGCATGGGCAGCCTTGGCGCGATGGCGCGCGGCTCGGCGGATCGCTACTTCCAGAAGGATGCAGCCAGCGACAAGCTGGTGCCCGAAGGGATCGAAGGCCAGGTGCCCTATAAGGGCGCAGTCGGCACAGTGCTCTATCAGATGGTGGGCGGCTTGCGCGCGGCCATGGGCTATACGGGCCATGCAACCGTCGAGACCATGCGCGGGGGCTGCGAGTTCGTGCGCATCACCAATGCGGGGCTGAAGGAAAGCCATGTGCATGATGTCCAGATCACCCGCGAGAGCCCGAATTACCGGGTCGGTTGATGCAGGCTCTGGCCGGGCTGACGCTCTTTGATGACATCCCGACCCTGATCGCAGCCATTGTTGCAGTGTTTCTGGTCGGGCTGTCCAAGGGCGGTCTGGGCGGGGCCTTCGCGCTCATGGGCGTGCCGATCCTGTCACTGGTCATGTCTCCGATTCAGGCCGCAGCGCTCTTGCTGCCGGTGCTGTTGATGATGGACGCCGTCAGCCTCTGGGCATGGCGCGGCTGGTATGATCGCGCGACGCTGCTCCATCTCCTGCCCGGCGCCGTGACAGGGATTGCACTGGGCTGGGCGACTGCGGCCTATACCTCCGAGGCCCTGGTGCGGCTGATGGTCGGGCTGGTGGCTCTGGGCTTCGTCGCGCGCATGGTGCTTGCGCGCGGGGGCGGTGCCGCACGCGGCCAATCGCATCTGCGCGGCGGGTTCTGGGGCATGGGCGCGGGGTTCACGAGTTTCGTGGCCCATGCCGGTGGGCCGCCATTTCAGGTCTATGTCCTGCCGCTGCGCTTTGATCCGAAACTCTATACCGGCACCAGCGTTGTGTTTTTTGCGGTCGTCAATGTCATCAAGCTTGGCCCCTATGCCGCGCTCGGGCAGTTCGACCGGGTGACACTGGCCTCGGCGGCAGTGATGCTGCCGCTCGCCGCGATTTCCACCCTGATGGGCGCGCAGATCATCAAACGCATGCGCGCCGAAGTTTTCTACCCGTTCATGTATGCCATGATCGCCCTTGTGGGGATGCGACTAGTCTGGGACGCGACGCGCGCCTTGCTCTCCGGGTGATCAGGCGCGCGTCACGAGCGCGTGGCGCTTCTTGCCGGCCGTCAGCTTCATCGGTGCGTTCAGATCCTCGCTGCGGATCATCTGCCCTGAATCGGTGACAGGCGCATCATTAGCGCGCGCGCCGCCCTCGGCGATCAGCCGCCTGGCGTCCTTGCCCGATTTCGCAAGCCCCGCGCGCACGAAAAGCTGCGCGATGGAGAGCCCCTCGGCGAGTTCCGCAACTGAGAGCGCAAGCGTCGGCAGGTCCTCGCCCATACCGCCTTTCTCGAACACCTCGCGCGCCGTGGCTTCTGCCGCCTGCGCGGCCTCAAGCCCATGGCAGAGCGTCGTGACCTCATTGGCGAGAATGATCTTGGCCGCGTTGATCTCCGACCCTTCGAGCGCGCCGAGGCGGTCACATTCGGCCACCGGAAGCTCCGTATAGAGCTTCAGGAACCGGCCCACATCCGCATCCGTGGTGTTGCGCCAGAATTGCCAGAATTCATAAGGCGAGAGCATATCGGCATTGAGCCAGATCGCGCCGCCTTGGCTCTTGCCCATTTCGCGCCCGTCCGACGTGGTCAGCAGCGGGGTCGTCAACCCGAAGATCTCAGCATCCGCAATCCGGCGCGCGAGGTCGA
Source organism: Paracoccaceae bacterium (assembly GCA_003565055.1). Taxonomy (GTDB): domain Bacteria; phylum Pseudomonadota; class Alphaproteobacteria; order Rhodobacterales; family Rhodobacteraceae; genus Roseinatronobacter. The sequence continues at coordinate 112 of PXDM01000202.1, read as the reverse complement.
TCCCGTTGACGATATTGCCCCATTGATCCGACCCGCCCATCTGCAACAGGCAGCCATGGCGGCGGTAGATTTCAACGAAATCATAGGCTTGCAGGATCATGTAGTTGAATTC